>CAZXEF010000034.1:0-19544 GCA_964639605.1 uncultured bacterium
AGGGCCTCGTTACCTTTGAAGAACATGTGCTCGTAGAAATGAGCCAGTCCGCTGGTTTCCGGCGTCTCGCAGGTCGCGCCGGTCTTTACGGCGATGCAGATGGTCACTACTGGTGAGATGTGGTCGGGGCTGACTATGACCGTAAGACCGTTCTCCAGCTGCCTGGCCTGGAATTCCGCCGCAAAAGCAGAGGAGATCACTGCTGTCATCAGGAGGAACAGGGATTTCATCGGGGCTCCCTTCGGTGATACCATACTTACCCGACCATTCCACCGGCATAGATTAATGAATCTAATAACTTTTTCGAAAAGTGTCTCGAAAACGGAAACGATGCTTTTCACGTGCGCTGTCGGCGGTGCATAATAGCCACATGGAAAAAAGACTGGACGTAGCAGCTATCGTCGACAGGGGCAGATTCGTTCCCGGAGGGTTCAGAATAGAGCTTGACGAAGGATCGATATCCTCCGTCTCCAGTGTATCGCCCGCAGGTGAATGGAAGAAATGCATCGCCGTGCCGGGACTGGTCCAGGCTCACATCCACCTTGGGCAAACCCTGTTCAGGGGAATGGCCGAGGGAAGGACGCTCCTTCCGTGGCTGGAAGAGAGGATATGGCCTTTCGAGGCTTCTCATACGAAGGACACCCTGGCAGTATCGGTCATAATGTCACTGCGCGAGCTTTTCTCTTCCGGCTGCACGGGTCTTCTGGACATGGGTGTGCTCAGGGATTCCGCGGTGACCGTCGATGTTCTCAGGAGGGCCGGGGCAAGGGCGCTGGCCGGCAACTCACTGATGGATGTGGGTCCTGAGTGGTTGACCGAAGACATTTCATGGCTGCGGGAGGAATCCCGCTGTGTCAGGAACGCATGCGGAGGGTCAGTCGGTTATGTCTACGCTCCCAGGTTCGCCCTCTCATGCTCCGATGGTATATGGAAGTGGATGGCAGGTCTTCCCGGCAGTGCCAGAAAGGCCACCCATGCCTCTGAATCCCCTGATGAGATCAGCCATCCGGTCATCTCTTCCTCGGGGGGAAATGTGAAATTCCTCCATTCCAGGGGCTTTACGGGCTCCGGCACCCTCCTCGCCCACTGCATACATCTTCAGGATGGTGAGCTGGAGATTCTGAAAAGGACCAAGACCACGGTCGTGCACTGCCCCTGGACGAATCTGAGGCTTGGAAGCGGCATCGCGGATGTGCCATCTCTTGTATCCAGCGGAGTTGCCGTAGCCGTGGCAAGCGATGGAGCGCCATGCAACAACCGGCTTGACCTGTCCGGAGATGTCCGCCTGGCCATGGCACTGGCTTCTGTCAGGGGAACTCCCGCTTCAGTGCCTTCTGAACACTGGTTCCGAAGTGTTACAAGTATAGCGGCCAGGTCCATGGGATGGAGCGATGTGGGAAGGTTGGCGGAGGGGTATGCCGCCGATGTCGTCCTTCTCCAGCCCTCGCCCCTGGAATGGGAGGAGCTGGCGCTTGCAGAGGATCCATCCAGGTACCTGCTGGAGCTTCCCTGGGCCCGGCGCGTGGTCCTCACCCTGGTCGCCGGCAGAGCAGTCTACAGGAACGGCGAGTTCCCTACCCTTCCTCCTCTTCCCATGGGGGTGTCCGAAGCCAGGAGCCTGATTCACCAAAGGGCGGAAAAACTCCCTGGAAACCCCTGCTGCAGGTGAGTTCGAACACAGAGAACGGTCTGATAGAAGTTGTTTTCAACAGGCCCCTCTGGCAGTCGTTCACCTATTCAATACCCAGCTACCTTTCAGGTGGGAAACTGTCGGGCTGCAGAGTGGTTGCGCCCTTCGGAAATGAGCGTCTGATCGGGTATGTATGGGATGACAGCCCCTCAACGGATCCCGGCGGAATAGAAGTGAAGGAGATCCTGGACAGGCTGGACTCCACCCCGCTGCTTCCGGGGCGGCTCATGGCTCTGATAAGGTGGGCATCTGAATACTACTATGCACCTCCCGGAATGATGATGGCTGCAGCTCACCCTCCCGGAATTGCAGGAAGGGCGGAGAGAGTAGCGGAACTCACCGGCCTGATCGATCCCTCGCATCCCCTCAGTTCACTTGTACCCAGCAGCGGAGAGGTTCCCGTCTCCATCCTCAGGGACACCCTGGAACCTGACTACCCACTGGAAGGGGAGCTTGCCAGGCTGGAGTCGGAGGGATCGGTGAATGTATTCTGGAGGACCGTGTCGGGACCGAGGGCCGTAATGGAAAGGATGGTGGAAGCTGCTGTCGAAGAGGGAGTGATGGTTCGGAGAGCGGAAGAGCTCAGGGAAAGGGCTCCCCGACAGGCCGAAATACTGCTTCAGCTTGCGACTCGGAACGGTCCGGTACCCAGGTCGTCACTGCTGCGCACCGCTGGAGCCTCCGCCTCGTCCCTTGAAGGACTTCTTGCGAAGGGTCTGGTCAGGGAAAGCATGAGACGAAGGTTCAGGGAACCCCTCATGAACAGGAAAATAGAGGGTAAGACAGTAGTTCCCGAACTGAACGAGGACCAGGATAAAGCATACAGCTCTGTCAGGCAGGGGCTGGACAGGGATGGGGTGTTCCTGCTCCATGGTGTCACGGGCAGCGGCAAGACCGAAGTATATCTCAGATTGATCGCCGATGTCCTGGAAAGGGGACGGTCTGCTCTCGTAATGGTGCCGGAGATATCGCTTACTCCCCTCACCGTATCCAGGTTCAGCCGCAGGTTCCCGGATAAGGTGGCAGTGCTCCACAGCGGAATGACCCCGGGCGAACGGCTGGACAGCTGGAACCTTCTTCGGTCCGGAAGGCGGAGGATCGCCATCGGACCCAGGAGCGCGGTTTTTGCCCCCCTGCGCAACCTCGGGATAATTGTAGTGGACGAAGAGCACGATTCCAGCTACAAGCAGGACGAGCTGCCCCATTACAACGGCAGGGATGTTGCCGTGGTCAGGGGCAAGCAGGAGGGCATACCGGTGCTGCTTGGGTCCGCGAGCCCGTCCATGGAATCCTACGGCAACGCGGAGTCAGGCAGGTACATGCTCCTGGAGCTGGGGAGCAGGGTGGACGGTATCCCTATGCCCTCCACCGTCCTGGTGAGTCAGAACAGAGAGCGGGACAATCTCCTCTCGGACGAGCTGCTGGCCGCCATCGGAAGGAGGACAGCCAGGGGCGAACAGAGCATCCTCCTCATAAACAGGAGGGGATTCTCACCCACACAGATGTGCAGGAACTGCGGCTACAGGGAAGAGTGCCCCAATTGCGGAATTACGATGACCTACCATCGCAAGGGAAAGGTTCTCAGGTGCCACTACTGTTCCTACTGGAAGGCCGCCATGGTTCGCTGTCCCAGATGCGGTTTCAACGAGTTCTCCCATATGGGCCCGGGCATCCAGAAGGTTGAGACCACGCTAGGAAAACTCCTTCATCAGACCAGGTTGATCCGGATGGACGCTGACACCACAAGGGGCAAGGACGCACACTGGGACATTCTGAGCAGTTTCGCCGGAGGTGATGGCGATGTTCTGCTGGGCACACAGATGGTGGCCAAGGGCCATGATTTCCCAAACGTCACACTGGTGGGGATAATCTCGGCGGACATGGGGCTTGCATTTCCCGATTTCAGAGCAGCAGAGAGGACATTCCAGTTGATACTGCAGGTTGCAGGAAGAGCGGGCAGGGGGAGCGTACCGGGTGAGGTGATAGTCCAGGCCTACGATACGAACAGTTCTGTGATAAAGGCTGCATCGCATCATGATTTCAGATCTTTCTGGGAGATGGAGAGCAGGGTCAGAAAAGCCTTCGGGTACCCACCCTACGGATATCTCGTGAGATTCATCTGGAGCGGTCTGGACAAGGGCAGGGTCCGAAAGGCGGCGATCGGGAGCGTTGAAGGTCTCGGAAAGGAAGGTATCGACCTGTCCGACCCCTCGGAGGCAGCCTTCCCCAGGATAAACAGGAGGTGGAGGTGGCACTCCGTGGCCAGGTCGCCTTCCAGGAAGGCTCTTGGAAGGAGCACCAGAGAGATCAGAAGAAGGTTCGATGAGCTGTCGCCAAAGGGCGTCCGCCTTGAGATCGATGTCGACCCCCACAACCTCCTTTAGGGACGCACCCAAATTCGCCAATTTGATTTGCATTCCGCATGTATGCAATTCAACTCCAGAGTGCTAATTGACAAGATTATCCAATTCCCTGAGGATTGTTTCGCATTCATCGCTTTTCGAAAATCGGTTTGCAGCCAATCGAGCTCCTTCGGACGTAACATTCAGAATTCGCCCGCAATCGACAAAATTGAGCCCTAGGCAGTAGGCAAGAATGAAAGATGCCAACTCCCTCGCTTTTGTGATTTTATTAAATCTGGTGCCCGATCTGATGAGCCTTCGGGATATCCCCCATTTTCTGGACGCGTAATCAAGTATAAGTTCCACCTTCTCATGCTCGGATGCGCGAACCCTGAGAGAGCCCTTTCTGCCTTTGGTCGCCTTATCGTAAATGAACTTCGCGTATTCAATATCGCCAAGAACACTGAATTGATACTTACGCCCTGCCTGCTCAGTATTAGCGGAAATCGCCCTATTGATCCCATGAGAACCCAGCAGGAAAGTGCCTGTTTCAAGAAGTGACTCTGTCCCATCTTCTTCAGTGCCGTTCATGAATTCCAGGTAGGAGGAGATCATGGTCCTATTGCCAGAGCTGATTTCCTGTAACACCGATTCCTTATCTTGCCACCGGTACCTGTTCGCATTCAACAAACCAAAATGCCCAGTCCAGGGATATTCATTAAGCGCTTCAATGCTGGAGACGATACCGGTCTTTACGGGATTCATGTGTATGTAGCGCACAAGTTTCATGAAATATTTCTCGCTCTGGACCAGTATCGATTTATATCGATTCTGAAAAAGGTGCCCTACTCTATCGTATCGCCTGTTGAAGTAGACAGCATGACCAGTAAGAAGCTTGTGCACAAATTTGTATAGAGGTGTCTGACCTGTTCTCAGAAGCAGGTGAACATGATTCGGCATTAATGCCCATGCCATGATCCTGGTATGCGTATGCTTTACACATTCTTCAAGACGCTTGACAAAACAAGCCCTGTCATGATCATCCCTGAAGATATCGCACTTCTCAATCCCCCGGGCCATCACATGATGGACAGCATTTTCCCAGTCAATTCTGTAACATCTTGGCATAACATTGATATTGTCCTTTGTTCTTTGAGTATTGTCAAGCTATAGATATTAGTATTATAAATATAAATTAATCAGTATATTATATTGATATCATGTTATATATATATAATAATAAATACGCTAACCAAATTGCTGAAATTGGGTGCGTCCCTAAAAGAAGTCGGACAGGTACATGAGGGAGGTGAAGAGGGTTGAGTTTTCCCTGTTGCCGGCTATGGTCTGAGCCTGCTCGATGAGGGTGCGGGCCTGGAATATCATCTCGCTTTTCCTCTCCCTGTCATCCTCCCTTTCCGACAGTTCCGACAGAAACCTGGCCCTTCCTGTGAGCAGTCCTATCTGTGCAGCATCGTCCTGCATCAAGCCGGTGGCTCCGGCCAGCAGCGCCCCGCCATGTGAGGCGAACCTGGCCAGTTGACCACTGTATAGCTCAAAATCAGCTCTTCCATCGGGTGACGTCATCTCTATACCCGAGACCCTGTCCAGACCAAGGGAATAACCGGCAAGGACACCCCTTGCTCCAAGAGCCCTTACCGCTTCCGCAACCAGTCTTGATGAATGCCTTCCACCGTTCCCGGCAAGGTACTCCATTCCTAGGGCAATAAGCCCGTCACCCTTGAGAATAGCCAGGGTCTCATCTCCATTACCGCAGCCGGGAGATGCACTGAACACATCCGGCAGTCCGCTGGTCCCAATGTGCGATGCTATTCCCGCCCGCAGCAGCAGGGAACCCACGGCTGCCGGCATCCCCATATACTCGTCCCCTCCGCACCAGAGGGATGAGGCGCAGGCAAGAAGGCTCAGTTCGATATGAAAATCATGCTCAACTGTCTCATGGAGGGACTGCCTGAACCTTGTCGGCATTTCTCGAGCGGATCCGTCTATCGCTTCTCCGGCTTTCTCGAGCAGGCTGCCCTTCAGCTTCTCAAGCAACTACGAAACCTCTCCCTCTGAGGTGAGTTCCACGAGACGGTCACCAAGGTCATCCAGCCCAATGTTCTCCTCAAGAATGCCGTCGTGGGCGATACTGAAGTTGCCGGTCTCCTCGCTGACCACCACGGCTATGGCATCTGAGACCTCGGTTATTCCTATGGCGGCCCTGTGACGGGTACCAAGGGCGGCACTGGGTCTGTTGACCCTGGACCTGCCGAAGAAGGTCTTCCTGGAGAGAGGCAGAATGGTTCTGGCGCCTACGATACGACCGTTACTGATGATTATGGCTCCGTCATGAAGCAAGCCTGGAGGCTGCAGTATGGAAGCAACCACATTCGGGTCTATCTTCAGCCTGTCCAGAATCACAGGATCACCGTAGACGTTCACCAGTGACTCTTCCCTCTCCATCACGAAAAGCCCCCCGAGATGCAGTTTCCTCAGAAGGACGCAGGATTCCACGAGTGATTCGATATCGCTCTTCTCGATCATGTCCTTGTGACCGATTTTCCGTCTGATGTTCCTGCCCATGGTACCAAGCAGGTCCTTGATCTCCTCATGGAATATCACCACAACAGAGACGAAGAGGATCGGTGTAAGTTTCGATAGAAGGTACCCGAAGGTATAGAACCCGAGCTGACCGAGGGCATTGCCTATCAGGATCACCAGCAGGAACATCCCGATGACGGGCATGGCCGGTGTGCGCCAGAGGTATTTCAGCAGCATACGGATGGCCAGCGCAATGATCACGATGTTGAGCAGCTGAGCAAGCCAGAACCCGCTCAGGATCGAGTGCCCCAGCGGCTGTATCAGCATTACGAATACCCCAGTTTCCCGGTCACCTGCAGCACCTGTCTGGTCCCATCTACGTCATGCACCCTGAATATATCCACACCGCCGGAAGATAGTGCAGTCACCGCGTGGGTACCAGTTTCCCGCATTCCGGGATCCTCTATCCCGGTGATGGAGCCGATGAAGCTCTTCCTGGAATGACCGAGCATGACACGGCATCCCATCCACCTGAACTCACGCACCCTCGAGACCAGGAGGAGATTGTCTTCAAGTCTCTTGCCGAAGCCTATTCCAGGATCGACTATCACACTGCCCCTGGGCACGCCATCATTGACAGCCCGTTCGACCCTGCTCTCCAGGAATGAGTAGACTTCCTGCATAACATCATCGTAACGGGGAGAATCCTGCATGGTCTCGGGCGTACCCAGCATGTGCATAAGCACCAGGGGAACTCGGTGTTCTGAGGCGAGAGATGCCATCCGCGGGTCGGACAAGGCTGATACATCGTTTATCATGTGTACACCAGCTCCAATGGCTGCTTCTGCAACCTCTGCACTTGCGGTGTCCACGGATAACACTACATCCAGTCTCCCGACGATATCCTCCACGACGGGCAGAATCCTGTCCATCTGCCGGGATGGGCTGACCGGAAGGGAGCCGGGACGTGTTGATTCCGCACCTATGTCGATGATGTCCGCTCCGCTGGCCACCATTTCGCCGGCGTGACTGACAGCATCAGCCCTGTCGAGGTACCTGCCTCCATCACTGAAGGAGTCGGGAGTCACATTGAGTATTCCCATTATCAGCGGACCCCGGCTGAAGTCGAGTTTCCGGCTTCCCGCCGGTACCACTGCCGGAGGTTCGGGGGGGTCCTCCAGCGCCCTCCTCAACTCATCCGCCAGGCTCTCAAGACCGAAGGGCTGTCCCTCGAGGGAGCTGCACCCCCTGAGTATCTGCTTAGTAGTGCCTACAATAAGGGACCTTGTCCTGTCGATCTTGCATGATATGGACTTCCTGGATACTATGGCGTCAGCCCCACCGGAAAGCATGCACTGCTTGAGAATGTTGGCCGCGGTGGAAGCCATGCTGTCTGTGGTGAATACCGAGATCCGGCATTTGTTCGAAAGCCTGTCCCAGGTTACGGGATCGGCATTGATCAGCTCGAGTTCTCGCTGCCAGTGCTCGTCCGTCGCAAGGTGAAGCCGCCTGACGCTCATCAGGTGGCCCTGATGGCTCTTCCTATGAGAGAAAGAGCTTCGGTCCTGGTCTCCAGCCTCTTCAAGTAGCCTCTCATAGCCGAGGTTACTATCCTGGAATCCCTCTTCTTGACTCCCCGCATGGCAAGGCACATGTGCTCCGCCTCCATAACGACCATCACACCCTTGGCGGAAAGCTCTTCCATGAGCCTGTCGGCAATCTCAGTGGTCAGACGCTCCTGTATGGTTGGTCTTGCAGCCATGGTCTCCACGGTCTCCACTATGGAACTCAGTCCCGCGATGCGGTCGTTGGCCGGAAGGTAAACCACATCGCACCTTCCGATGTACGGCAGCAGATGATGCTCGCACAGAGAGGAGAAGCTGATGTCCTTGACGATTATCATCTCGTTCTGTCCCTTGCAGGACATAGTGATCACAGGCTTGATCTCAGCGGAATCCAGCCCCCTGCACAGCTCCGCCATGGACCTGGATACGCGGTAGGGGGTTTCCCGAAGGCCTTCCCTGTCAGGGTCCTCCCCGACTCCCTCCAGCATCAGCCTGACTCCCTGTTCTATCTTCTTCAGATCCATCATCATCCCTGACTTCCCCCACTGTTTCGGTTCCAGCTTCGCCGGAACCATGGACCTCCTCCGGCTCGGACATCGATCCGAGTGAAGGTATCGAGTCCAGGTCCGGACGCAGTTCCCTGAAGATGGCCTTTATCTCGCTGCTGGATATTGTCTCCTTCTCCAGAAGCTGATCAGCTATCCTCTCGACTATGTCACGGTTCTCGTTCAGTATTTCAATCGCCCGACTGTAGGCTTCCTCGATTATCCTCTTGATCTCCGAGTCGATTACCCTTGCAGTATGTTCACTGTAATCCCTGGTCTTGTTCAACTCACGGCCGAGGAAGATGGTGTCACTGGAATCGGTATGGGTGACAGGTCCCAGCTCAGCGCTCATGCCCCATTCGCATGCCATTTTCCTTGCCAGCTCTGTGGCCTTCTCCAGGTCATTCCCCGCACCTGTGCTCAGCATATCGAGGAACAGGACTTCGGAGGCCCGTCCGCCAAGCAGCATGGCAAGGATGCTGTTGAGTTTTCTGCTCGTGTAGTTGTACCTGTCATCCGACGGAAGGAAGCTGGTCAGACCCATGGCCATTCCCCTTGGCACTATCGTGATCTTGTGGATGGGGTCGGACTCGGGAACGAAGATACCCACCACGGCATGACCGCTCTCATGGTAAGCCGTGCACTTCTTCTGATCAGGGCTTATGGCAACGTTCTTACGCTCGAGACCGAGCATTATCCTGTCTATGCCGTAATCGAAATCCTCCTGCTCGACCATCCTGGCTCCCCGCCTGGCGGCTCTCAGGGCGGCCTCGTTGGCGAGGCTCTCGAGATCGGCCCCGCTGAAACCGGGAGTTCCCCTTGCAACCTTCTCCAGGTTCACCTTCACGTCAACGGGCATCTTGCGTGTGTGGACCTTGAGTATCTCCTCCCTGCCTTTGACATCGGGCATGCTGACCACGATCCTCCTGTCGAACCTGCCGGGCCGCAGAAGGGCCGGGTCCAGCACATCCGGCCTGTTGGTGGCAGCCATGACGATCACTCCAGCGTTTTCCTCGAAGCCGTCCATCTCTACCAGAAGGGCGTTCAGTGTCTGTTCCCTCTCGTCATGACCTCCGCCCAGCCCCGCACCTCTGTGCCTCCCGACGGCATCGATCTCATCGATGAAGATGATGCAGGGAGCCTTGGTCTTGCCCTGTTCGAACAGATCCCTTACCCTGCTGGCCCCGACACCGACGAACATCTCAACAAAATCCGACCCGCTCATGGAGAAGAAGGGCACCTTGGCCTCGCCGGCCACGGCCTTGGCCAGCAGGGTCTTGCCGGTGCCCGGCCTGCCAACCAGCAGGACGCCCTTGGGGACCTTGCCTCCAAGCCTCTTGAACTTCTCCGGCTTCTTGAGGAACTCTATCACTTCCAGAAGCTCCGATTTGGCCTCCTCGACACCGGCCACGTCCTCGAATGTCACCCTGGGTTTGTCGGCGGAGAACAGCCTGGCCCTGCTCTTACCGAAAGAGAATGCCTTCCCGCCTCCTCCCGCCCTTCGCATGAAGTAGATGAAGAAACCGATGAGAAGCAGGAACGGGATGAACGAGAGTATCTGAGCCAGCAGCTCATTGGGGGGTTCGGCTTTGACCATGACGTCATGCGCCGCAAGCGAATCAAGGACCCCGGTGTTCTCGAAGGGTATGAAACTGTTGAACTTGGTGTACTCGACACCTTCAACTGTCACCGGTGAGATGAACTCACCCTCTATGGAACCGCCGGTCTGTATCACCACCGACCTGACCCGGCCACGGCCGATGTAGTCGATCAGCCCGGAAGCCCCTGAATAAGGTATTTCAAGACTGTCGGTACCAGACCCGAACAGCTGGAAAACCGTGAAAGCTATAAGGGCCATCAGAAGCCACATTGTCATGGTCCTCATGGTGCATCCCGTGGCCAGAGGCTGCGGCGGCGGTTCGCCCTGCGGTCTGTTCTTGTTATTGCTCATGAAACTCCCGGGGCATTCATTCCTTTAATGTCACTATATCGGATAGATTTCGATGGAAGCCCCCCGGGCTGTCCAGGCCATACCCGAACACGAACCTGTCAGGAATGTCGAAAACAACTTCATCCACTTCGACGTCCACCTGTCTCCCGGCCCTCTTGTCCAGGAGCACAACAGTGCGAAGCGAAGCAGGTTCTCTCGATCTGATCAGTTTCTGAATATACGCCAGCGTAAGTCCTGTGTCTACAATATCCTCCACCAGAAGCACATCCCGGCCCTTGAGAGGAAGGGTGGTGTCAAGAGTCAGGCGCACCTCACCGGATGACCTGGTCTGTTCTCCGTAGCTGGCGGCGCCAAGGAACTCGATCTGGATATCAAGGGCCATGCTGCGGACCAGATCCGATGCGAACATGAACCCGCCCTTGAGCAGCGGGATCACAACCAGTTTCCTTCCACCGTATATATTCGTCAGGCGAGCCCCCAGTTCCCTTACACCCTTCTCAATCTCACTGGATGATATCAGAAGTTCGAGGTCATCGCTTTGCAAGTCGATTCCTTTCATCCTCGGTGAAATGTGTTCCGTCCACTTTGCCCAGGTCCCCTTCCATCACTATCCTGGCGCCTCCGGGGAGCATGTGGAAGCCGTCCTTGCCGGAAAGTATCCACCGGTCGGTCTTCTCCAGCTCAAACCTCCCTCCCCTGGGCCTTCCGGCCAGGGTCCAGAGCACTGCCAGGCGCACGGCTGACGGAAGGGCACCGTAACGCTGTCTGTGGAATGTATCCCCCTGGAGCATTTCGTCAAGAGAATCCCTGACGATACCGTCTACCATGTCCCTCCACTGGCTCAGGTTCGCCGAGGACCTGGCAATGGCCATTGAGCTCCCCGGTGAGATCGATTCTAATACAGGCATGATATCATGCCTTATCCGGTTCCGCAGAAATTCGTCCTCCCGGTTGGTGGGGTCCTCAAGCCAGTTCTGACCAAGCTCTACGAGGTACTCACACAGCCGGGTCCTTGTAAGTTCCAGCAGGGGTCTTCTCACCGGTCCCTCCCCGATGAAGTCCATCCCGCCCAGGCCCCTCAACCCTGCACCCTCAAGCAGACGCATCACCAGTGTCTCAGCCCTGTCGTCTGCCGTGTGACCCGTGGCCACCAGGGCCCCCTTTTCACAGTATGAGGCGTATATCCTCTGCCTCTCACGACTGAAGTAGTCCTCCACCGAACCGGTCTCCGGCGGGGCTATCTCGTGCAGGACGAAGGGGAGTGCCGCCCGCAGGGCCAGGGAACGGACGAACTCCGCATCCTGGCGGCTTTCCGGCCTTGCCCCGTGGTCAACATGCAGGACCTCTATATCCCACCTCATGTGTGAACAGAAGCAGAGCAGCAGTCTGAACAGCGCCACCGAATCGCTCCCGCCTGAAACTGCGACAACCACTCTGAACCCTTCGGGAAGCAGGTCCCTGGTCCTGACTGTCTCGATGAACGACTTTTCAACGGCGGAACCGCAGTTCACGTTTACCCCCTTTATTGTAATATATACGAAGTGGCTCGAGTGATTGTATAAGAAGCAAAAATATAGAACTGAAAGAAGTGACAGAAGGCAGAGTCTCTGTCCTGGAATATCAGAATCCGGCCATGAAGGCCGGGGTCGAATTGGTATCGGCGGAGGGACTTCCTTCGACTCACTTCCTTAACTCAGGATAAATTCACCAACCTGACCATTGGTCAGGCCAGATCTTCGATCTGAGGTTCAATCATTTGCTCACCAAAGAAAAAGGGGACACCGCATGGTGTCCCATTTTTCTTTGGTAGCGGCGGAGGGACTTGAACCCCCGACCCGCGGATTATGATTCCGCTGCTCTACCAACTGAGCTACACCGCCAAGGACAGGGAAGATAGGCCCGGTGACCACTTCTGTCAAGTTGTCAGGAGCGTTCCTTCATGCTGGCCGACAGCTTATCTATGACCTCCGAGAGGTCCTCATCCGAAAGCCCCCTGCCATCCTTCTGTATTCGGAAAAGGATGGCGGAGACACCGGACCATTCGATCATGCTCACGTTCACCTTGTATTCCTTGACAGCTTCAAGCAGGTGCTGGAACCCCACCGTATCGCTGTCGCTGACCATGCATATCAGAGTGGCGACCTTCCTGTCCCCCTCCATTACATCCAAGGAGGCAGGGGCTTCCGTCGCTCCCCTGCTTCCGAGGAACCCTGAGATGGAATCGAACACCATCTTAATGTGCTCCGAAAGCTCTTCCACTGATATGCTGGCCCGGAGGAAGTCCTCGATATGGTAGTAGAAATCCGTTATTACATTGTCTGGAATGTCCGTCAGGCGATCCCTGATCTCCGAGAGCTGCCGTACATCGTTCAGTCTCATCCCCCTGTCGAAATCCCTGAACTGCCCGAAATTAACCTCGATGGCCAGCTTTATCCCTCTGTAGGCGTCCTCCATTTCGGTGAAATCCTCCTTCTCCACCGTTATGTTGAGGATATCGACCCAGCTTTCCCTGTAATTGGAAGGGGATCTGAATGAAACCACCGAAAGACCTTTGATGGCGTTTATCGAGCCCACCAGCTCGATTATCTTGTTGTCATGGGTCATGCTGTCCGGCTGACTGGTCACCAGAACCAGCTTCAGCTGGGCCTCGAAGGTGGAGGCGGACACAACGGCGATGTAAGCCTGGTTCATGCCGGTGCTCTCGCTCTCCTTTATGAGGAGCGGGATAAGGGCTCTGGCGTAGTGTTCCCCACCTCCGTAGCGGTAGATACGCTTGAGCTTCTCCAGCTCGTGGGAGACGAGGAGCTTCCTCAGGCTTCTCTTTATCACGGTCTGCTCGGCCCTGGTGGCACTCAGACCGGAAGGGCCGGTCATCTCTATCCTGATCGAGATAATCCCATCTCTGGTGGTGTACCTTCTCTGGTGCCGGATGGAGGCCCCGTACCAGGCATGTGTAAGGGCCGTGACGCAGTTCTGGAAAGAAATGTCCCTTTCGAAACCGGCAATGTTGATTCCGGTCAGGTGCTCCCTGCTCGTCGTCAGGTTCTTGATGGCGAACTGGGGTTTTCCCGAGCTTGTCCTGACCATGTTGACCAGCTGGTAGTTCGTCCTGATTATCCACGCCAGGTCGCTGGCCTTTCTCTCAGCCAGGTATTCGTCCGATCTCGAGGAGATGAAGAGGACCAGTTCCCCCTTCTCACCCAGTATCCCGGGAGGTACCTTCCTTTCACCGAAGCTCGCTTCCACCGCTTCCCGAACCTCCTCGAACCTCTCCAGCCTCTCCGCAGCCCTGGAGAGAAGGGATACGGTGCCCTCCCTTCCCTGGGCCAGATTGGCAAGCAGGTTCGCCATCTTGCGGGCATCTCTGACAAAGGCATCCCGCCGCTGGGCATCATCGTCCCTGATACCGGTGATGACGAACCCTCTCCTTATTCCATCGCTCTTCAGCGCAAACCCTTCGAGGACATCCAGGTTCCATCCCGAGTGGTGCAGTTCGCTGAGGACCACCGAGGCCAGCCCGGGCCAGTCCACGGCTCCCACTCCCACCAGTACCAGATCGTCATCATCATCCTGGTCTATCACCACCTTGGTGTCGCAGGTCTTCTCCATTCCCAGGAGTTCGTTGAAGATCGCGGACCTTCTCTCAGATGGTATGATGCTGCCGGGACAGCCTTCAGCTGCAGCATCTTTCAAATTGAAGGATCTGTCATCCATTCCGCACCCCCCATCCATCAGGTTTCAAGATCAGTGGTGAACTTGACAGAATGTGTACATCAAACAATATATGCTCCCCGGCCGCGCCGCTGGCAACCGGAATCTCCGTGGGCGAATAACTCAGCTGGCTAGAGTGCCTGCCTTACAAGCAGGATGTCGGGGGTTCAAGTCCCTCTTCGCCCACCATATCATACTCAGAGGCGTTCAGCACCTTGAAAAGGTTGAACGCCTTTAAGGTTAGGGGTTCGAAATTGCCTCTTCCTGATCCTTAATGCAGGCAAGAAGGCCGGGAACCACTGGTTGTTTAATATGTATCAGTAGTACAACTTCTTCTTCGGCAACTACTGCTCCTGATTATAATGCTTCATTTCTGTAGGAGGGATGTTGGACGTCCGGAATCCAGAGTTAATTATCCTGGATTCCCGATCGGGAATATTCACATCGATTTGGCATTTCATTTCTATTATATTCCCGTTCGGGAATAATCCTGTTAGTTTTCCATAATTCCTTGATATTAATCCCGTACGGGAATATTCCTCTCGACATGTGTCTATTCCCCCACAATATTACCGTACGGGAATAATCCAACGTAATTTTCTGAGGAACGCGGGTGTTTCCTCTAGAAATGGAAGCAAAATGAGTGATTCCGATCAGAATCCAGTCTCTGGAGTAGTTGCAACTGTAGATGACCTCGGAAAAAAAATCCGGATGAAACGTAAACACCTTGGCCTAACCCTGGAACATGTCGCGGGACTGACTGGCATAGGCTACAGATACCTATCTGAACTAGAACGCGGGAAGAAGACCATAGAAATGGGAAAGGCTTTGAAAATAATGAATTGCCTCGGTCTTGAGCTTATCGTCCTGCCCAAGGGCTTCTGGGAGAAAAGAGGTCCTGATGTCTGAGAATACTCTGAATGTCTTTTCGAACAACGTGATGGTTGGGGTATTACACGAAGATTCCGAAGGCAGGATGTCGTTCATGTACTCACGGTCCTGGCTGGACAGTACTGATGCGTTCGGAATCTCTGTGAGTCTACCACTCCAGCCAGAAATGTTTCCTCCTGAGAGAGCGCACGCCTTCTTCTCCAACCTGCTTCCAGAGGGTCCCGTACGAGAGCAAGTAACACGAGAATTCGGTATATCCGTTGACAACGATTTCGAGCTTCTCACCAAGATCGGTGGTGAATGTGCGGGGGCACTATGGATTGGATCTGGCTTGCAACCGCAACCCGAAGAGCAAAAGTATGTGCCTATCACGGATGAAGAACTTCATGGTCTTATTGTGACTTCCGGCGTCTTCTCAGCAGTTGTCGGTACTGGTCGGGTCCGTTTGTCACTCGCAGGGGCTCAGGACAAACTTCCAGTGCGCATACTTGGTACTGAGTTCATGATTCCCGAGGCTGGCGCTCCTTCATCACATATCCTTAAATTCCCGAATCGGGATTTCAAGGACCTACCGGTAAACGAAATGTTCGTAACCAACCTTGCACGCCACATGGGACTCCGGGTAGTAGATACCCGGCTTCATATGGTCGGGAATATCCGCACATGCCTTGTTACCAGGTACGACAGACTCGGGGATGGATCAGGCTCAATAAGACGTCTTCACCAGGAAGATATATGCCAGGCAATGAACCTCCCTTCCATCAGGAAATACCAGGCTGAAGGTGGTCCGTCCTTCAAGGAATGTCTCGATCTAGTTGATGAAGTCTGTGCGGAACCTCTCGTTGAACGCGATCAGCTTCTGAGATGGATGATCTTCAACCTGTTGGTTGGTAACTCAGACGCGCATGGTAAGAATCTTTCTCTCCTCTACCGCGCAGATGGGAGTATAGGTCTGGCACCGTTTTATGACCTCGTGTGTACGCTATACTATCCGAACCTTCATCATGGGCTGGCAATGACGATCGGGGGAGAGGCAGAACCCGGCCAGATCGGTCCCCGCCATTTCGACTCTCTCGCTGAAGAATGCGGGATGGGTGCAAGGTGGTTACGGAACTATGTACTCAGACTAGCGGATTCTGCCTTTGAGATACTGGAATCGGGTGTTGAAACACTAGGGATGGAGCCATCGATAGTGACAACAGTGTTACCGGTAATTCGGAAGCAGATAAAGCAGATCAGAAACGCATTCCGTCAGGCTGCTAAATAGCTGACAGGATTGATCCTATCCGTTAGCGCTACTCTCCTTCAGCCAGATTTCAGACAACAGTACACACCCCGTAACCAAGAGGTTATTTGGTTCAAACGGCGATGCATTTCCTCCACCATCACCCCTTAAGATACAGTATGCAGTATCACTTCGTGGATACCATGGTGCGGATCTGAAAATCCCATGAACCTTCACCGATAAGAGAGCCCTCTCCGTCGAAGATGCTGATGTTCACGGAGTAATCGCCGTCGGACAGTCTCTCCGGCGGAAGGAACTGGACCAGAGGTCCCGACTGTACAAAGGGTGGCATATCCCGACGGAAGTTCCCTGATGTACAGCTCAGCGCCGCCGAAGAGGTCCATTGGAGAGGGACTTCCCTGAAATCCGCGAAGAACTGAAGTACCGGCCTGTGATCGTATACGACGCCCTCGGGGTAGATGTGACGGAAGATGACGCCGGGTCTCTCCGGAACGTCGATGGTGAGATGCTCCAGGGAACTGTTACCCGCAGAATCCTCAAGGGATATAGTCACGCCCGCCGATCCCTCACGCAGGAGTTCAAGGTCGATGGCGCAGCTCCAGACGGAGTCGGCCAGTCGGCACTGCACCTCGGGAAGGGAATCGGTGGATACCGTAACGCTCCGCATCCCCGAGAGGGCATCGAGGCATCTGACTTCCATCCCGGCCTCCATTGAAGCAGGATCAACTGACACTTCTCTGGACAATACTACCGGCGGCACACTGTCCAGCATGACGTTCCAGCTGAACGAACCAAGATGTTCCAGGTCATTCGTAAGGACTTCCACTTCACCGGTCATGAGAGCCCCGGTCAGGCTGGAGGATTCAATTACCCATCTGTCACCGCTCCTCCGAGGAAACAGCGTGTCACCGCCGGCTGCCAGCAGCACATCGCCGTTGTTCAGGGAATCCACCACCAGCTGGAAGGAGAAGAGGTCGGGAAGTTCCCTGACAGGTCCTGTGGGGCGCAGGGAATGTATCGGGATCATTTCGGGGCTGAAGGACAGCCCCAGATCCGCCCTTCCCGAATCCCCGGGAACCTGCCAGCCCTGAACGTATATCCAGTAGACTGCGGAGGTGTCGCCCGCGGTCATGACTATCTTCTCGCTGGAAGCCGGAGTAGTGGAGGATAGGATCATTTCCTCCATTCCGTTCACCTCCAGGTCCCCGCCTGAATCCCTGAACAGGTAGAGATCTATATCCATGCCGGGAGCATCTCCCATAGTCTCGATGCTCACGCTGCGAGCACCCTGCGGGATACTGAAAGGTCCGACGACCTGGCCTGATGACAGAGGATCGCTGGGGTCGTCCTGCCTTATCTGCAGGTCATTCATCGTCACTATCCATCCGGTCCCGGCGGTGGCATCCCCAAGCTCGGGAACTGACGGGCAGGCGGACGACAGGGGCATTCTGGAGCCGAAGGGACCTTCGAGCCATGCTTCGTCCGGAGGAGAAAGCTGCCCGGCTGAAGCAGGGGGTATCAACCTGTCCATATGGAACTCCCGCCAGGTGAACATGCTGTTCCGGTTGTCCAGCACCGCGTAGCACGTGTCCCCGGGCGCGGGATCGAACGGATAACCCAGAGCCCTGCAATGGAGTCCGTTACGGTACCTTCTGAAGTTCTCGCAGTCCATGTAGAGCACCGTTCCGGACCCGGGTACCGGTCTCCAGGCGGTGAAGCCCCTGGTGGATGAGATGTCCTCACCCCCATCACCAATGGAATAGAGGGACCCGGAGAAATAGCTCACGGGATAGATACGGTCCGTTATCGAAGAATCATTGAAGGAAGCCGCCTGCCGGACCTCAACGGACTGCGGCCGTGGGACCAGACAGGGAACGGTATAGCAGACACGGTAATCCGTATCCTCCCGGAAGGCGATGTTGGTGCTTCCGGCGGATCCGAAGGGTGATACCACATCCACGGTATAACCGCCGCCGGGCTCCCACCCCAGCATGAACTCGCAGGTTCCAGAGAGATCGGTGTATTCGAACTGCGATACTGAATTGGCGTTCTCCCAGTGGGACCTCGCCAGAACCATGGCCCCTTCCACGGGCATGCCGGAGGGGTCGAGAACCCTGACCTCCACCCGGGCGGTATGTGTGTACCCCGAGTCCCCGGGCATGTAGCCCGAGCCCGGGGAGGCGATGGCGTTCAATGTCATCGGCCAGACGGAGTTGTCGGGGCCGAAGGCGGTTATGGTGGAGATGGTCTTGCCTCGATGGTCGATCCCCTCACCCGATACCCAGATGTCTCCAATGCCCGCCAGACCGTAATTGATGTCCCAGTGTTCCCACTTTCCGCTGGCTGGATGCAGGTAATGCGCCCACTGGTGATCCTCTCCCCTGCAGCCCACAACGTAGGCCGGGATCAGGAAGGTCCGGCAAAGGGCGGTCTGGAGTATCGACTGCTCGCCGCAGGAACCGTAGGCCTTGCTGTATATGACCATGGGCTGGAGGTCGTTGGTTGCGTAGCCGAAGCTCATCATCCCTTCCGGCTGGGAATGGGACTGGAAGTTGCATATCCTGACAACCGCCTCTTCGTAGGTGGACGCTTCCATCATGCTCTCCAGCAGAGAACTGCCGGCCGTGCTGTCCACCGGGAGGAAAGCCCTCCAGAAAACATGGTCGTCGGTGGAGCCGTACAGGTCGTCCGGCTCATGGTTCAGCCAGTCTTCCAGAGAGAGCACGGCGGTATCCCCGGGAACGCTCCAGTAACCCGCGTTAACCCTTGCCGGGACCTCGAAGAGAATCCTTGGATGGACGACGAACCGGTAGTAATCCTCAGGGTCCACGTCGAACCAGCCATCAAGCGTCCTCAGTCGGCACCAGCTGATGCCGCCCGAATCCTCAACGGTGACGTAATCCAGCTCATCGGCCATCTGGTAGAGGGACATTGCGTTGAGCCCCAGAAGGTCAGTGTCACCGTTCTCGTACATGGAAGTGAGTACTTCGGTCGGAGTGTGGGCCACGCAGTAGGCAACTTCATCGCGATGCTCCTGAGGGGCTCTCAGGATTTCCTCT
>CAZXEF010000035.1:0-19471 GCA_964639605.1 uncultured bacterium
AAGAGTGGAGGAAGTAGGGGAGGACCACGTGGCCGTGACCATGGGAAACCTGCGATTGAGAAAAGCTCCCTGCGAAGTAAGGAAAGTTCCGCCTCCCGCCGACAGACCAGCATCAGCCGGATGGAGTGCGCCCGTGGAAGCTGACACGGAGCTGGACCTTAGGGGCATGTCGGCAGAGGAGGCTGTGTCTGAACTTGACAGGGCGATCGAAGACGGAATTGTGGCAGGTATTCCTTTCATCCGGGTGATCCACGGCAAGGGCAAGGGCATACTGATGAAGGCAGTCGTGGACATGGTGCGAAGTGACGGCAGGATCGAGACGTTCCGGCCCGGAAAGCCCACAGAGGGGGGTATCGGAGTGACCATTGTGCATCTGGGGCCGGCGGGGAAGACCACCTGATGGCGGCAGGCGGTTATTACTCCGACCGTTCCATCGAGCGTGTGAGGTCATCCACTGACATCGTATCCGTCATCGGCAGGTACGTGAGTCTCAAGAGGGCGGGACGCAGCATAAAGGGGCTCTGTCCTTTCCACAGGGAGAAGACCCCATCGTTCTTCGTTTCGCCGGAGCGGCAGATGTACCACTGTTTCGGCTGCGGGGCGGGAGGGGACGTTTTTTCTTTCCTCATGAACTATCTGAACTTCTCTTTTTCCGAAGCTGTGGAGGAGCTGGCGGCGGAAGCCGCTATAACCCTCGAGAAGACCGGCGGGGATACCACAAGGACGGATATCTTCAGGGAGATACTGGCTGAGTCCCATAGTTTCTACAGGTCGAGGCTGAAGAGCAGGGAAGGTGAAAAGGCCAGACGTTACCTGGTGTCAAGGTCCCTCTCAGAGGAGACGGTGAACCAGCTGGGTATCGGATGGGCACCTGAGGGCGGCGTGCTGTCCGCACACCTCCGGGGCAGGGGGTATTCAGAGAGCCAGCTCATCGAAGCCGGAGTAGCACTTATGTCCACACGTGGGAGCGGAACTTATGACAGGTTCAGGGGCAGGGTCCTCTTTCCCATTTCCGACAGGCGTGGAAGGGTGATCAGCTTCGGTGGCAGACTGCTGGAAGGTTCCGGCAGCAATGCCCCGAAGTACCTCAACGGTCCGGATTCTCCGGTCTACAGGAAAGGGGATTACCTTTACGGCTACAGGGAAGCGGCTGCTGCTGCAAGGGACCTGGACATGATCATCCTGGTGGAAGGCTATTTCGACCATGCCAGACTGGTGGCCAAGGGATTCGGTTGCACCGTGGCCACCTGCGGTACGGCACTCACACCGGCCCAGGCCAGGCAGATCGGCGGTCTGGCCTCATCGGTCCTCATCTGCTACGATGGTGACAGCGCGGGCAAACGGGCTTCCGTCAGAGCCGCCGAAGTGCTCCTTCAACAGGGCTACCTTCCGAGGATAATTGCTGTTCCGGACCAGCTGGACCCTGACGATTTCCTGAGAGACAGACCGGACGAGGCGGTCCTCGAGCTTGCGGGTGGGGCCCTTGATCCCATCAGGTTCGCATTGGGACTCCTTGACGGCTGGTCTTCGGTAAGGGGAACACAGAAGAAGGTGAAAGTGGTCCAGAGACTGGCCGGCATAGCTTCCTGCGCCACAGAGCCCATCATCAGGGAGACACTTCTGAAGATAATATCAGAAGAGACCGGTTACTCCATCGAGACCCTTGAGTTGGAGCTTCGGAATAAGGAGAAAGAGAACGGCAGGCATCCTGAGTTTCCAGGGGATACTTCGGGTCTAGGCAGGTGGGATACCAGCCTTCTGGCCGGTGTCCTCCTGTCACCGGATGGTCTGACCGACCCGCTGATCGAGTTCCTTGAGCCCGGAGACCTGCGCAGCAGCCAGGCCTCCGAAATACTCTCCGAAATTAAGAGACAGGCTGAAAGCGGCCTCTCCGAGTTCCAGCTCTCACGGCTGAACGAGCCAGAGAGGACCATCTGCGCCATGATCCTTTCGGTCCATCCCGAGAGGACCGCACCGGAAGACCACCTCAGGCTTCGGAATGCGGTGGAGAAGTCCAGGCTCCAGAGGGAACGCAAGCGGCTGCGAGAGCTTCAGAGGTCAGAGGGCGGGGATGCTGCCGATGATCTGCGGCGGAGAATATCCGAAATAGAGGACAAGATCAAGAGCATGTAGGGGGGCACCATTTCCAGTAAGGGATCTTTCAGGGATTGTTCATCCAGCACCATCTTCTTCCGGGAACTGGATGTGGTGGTTCCCATGTCGCCCGATGAGGAGGCTTCACTTCTGGAGAACCAGGAGAAGAGCAGGTTGGCGATGCTTGAGTCGATCCTTTCCGTTCCCCTTGGCCGTGGGATGTTCACAGGGCCCCTGGAGAAGCTGGCTGCGGGTGAACGTTGCTGCGCAAGCGCCATCGACGGATCGTACTGGACCCTCTCCGACGGATACATCCCCCCGGACCGCCGGGGAGAACTGCAAAAGATAATCGATGGGATGAAAGGTCCCTATCTTAAACGGGAAGCGATAAGACGGCTTCATCCCCTCTGGCACTCCGTGGAGGATCTGGGCAGGGAGGTCTTTGCGGGAATAGCTGAGTACAGGGATCTGCTTCTGCAAAGAAGCAGGATCATGGACCTGCTCGGAAACAGGATAGGGAGTCTGGAGTTCCTAGCGACTGATTACGATTTGCTGGAGAAGGACCAGTCGGAGACAGGCCGGAAGGCCTGGAGATTCCATCCCGCTCTCTGTTCCCTGCAGAACAGCCTTGATCTGCTGGAGGTGCGCACGGGGATCGGTCTCCTCAAGTATTCGGATGCCGGGAAACGCTTTGCGGAGGCGGTGGACAGGATACGCGAGATCATCGAGAGGTTCGTCGAGGCCAATCTCTGCCTTGTGATCTCGAGGGTCCGGAGGTTCCACCCCTGCGACGCGTTGGAGGAAATGGACCTCGTACAGGAGGGCTGCCAGGGACTGATGGAGGCGGTCAGACGCTTTGACGTCTCGAGGGGATGCAAGCTTTCCACCT
The DNA here is from genome assembly GCA_964639605.1 of uncultured bacterium. GTDB lineage: Bacteria > Fermentibacterota > Fermentibacteria > Fermentibacterales > JCC-6 > Aegiribacteria. The sequence continues at coordinate 2,984 of CAZXEF010000035.1, forward strand.
TCGCAGTGTGGTGGATCAGGCAGTTCATCATGAAGGCCCTGATCCGCCATGGCAGGCTGGTGAGGCTGCCGGTAAGGCTCCACTACGAGGATTCCTCCATCAGGAGGGCAATGGACGAGTTCGCTCTTGAGCACGGGCACGGACCGACACTCGAGGAACTTGCGGATTTCATGGGCAGGGACAGGCGGGAGCTGGAGGATGTGTGCCTCTCCACCGCCCAGCCGCTCTCGCTGGACCATACGGACAGCGAGAATGACGCCACTATAGCGGACTTCCTTGAGAGCCGTTTCCAGCCACCCGACAGGAGGGCCCTCAGCTCCGACATCAGGGAGAGGATCGAGACCGCCCTGACCTCTCTTTCAGACAGGGAGAAGACGATAATCACACTTCGATTCGGCCTGATGGACGATGAGCCATGCACCCTGGCGCAGCTGGGGAGGATCTTCGGCGTAAGCAGGGAGCGGATCAGGCAGATTGAGAGCGCGGCCCTTTCAAAGCTGAGGAACCACGGGCTCCTGTCCACACTGGAATCAGGTGGAGAATGAGGTCCTTTTTCGCCGTCCTTCTGATGATCCTCTTTGCAGGCTGCACGCGAGGGCCCGGAACGACGGCCCTGACGGACGACAGGTTTGTGGTTCTCGGGCCTTCTCTGGTGGAACTGATGTTCACCTGCGGTCTCGGAGACAGGGTCGTCGGCGTGGACAGGTACTCACAGTGGCCACCGCGAACGGATGACATACCGGAAGTCGGCGGTTACATCGATCCTTCTATCGAGAGAATAGTGTCCCTGTCTCCCACCTCCATCCACATCTCAGGCGGAAGCGCATTGATAAGGGAGTTCGCGGATGACCTGGGAATACCCTGCTACACCTACAACTTCGATTCACTCGGAGGTGTCTTCGCAGCCCTGGACTCCCTGGACGCAAGATACGGTGCCGGCGCCGCGGAGTTCAGGATCGGGCTGGAGGGGACCCTTGACTCTCTTGCCCGTGTGCTTGCCCCGGTGGCGCCCCTTGAGGTAATGGTTGTAGTATACCATGAGACAGGAGCTTCCAGCATGACAGTGGCCGGTCAGAACACTTTCTTCTCCGATATACTTGATAGGCTGGGCTGCCGTATCTGCGCCCCGGGCACCGGCAGCTGGCCCATGGTCTCCGCCGAGGGCGTGGTGAGCCTCGACCCCGACCATGTCATCTGCCTCTTCCCGGGAAGGACCGATACGGAGGAGATATCCGGATCCGAGGAACTCTTCTGGGAAGGGCTTGGATTCGGTGAGAACAGGGTGCACTGTCTATTCCAGCCGTACATGATGATACCCGGCGGTAGACTCGGGTTCATTGCCGAGGAGATCTGCTCTTGCCTGCTCTGACCATGGAGGGTGTCAGTGCCGGATACGGTGACCAGAAGGTCCTTGAGAACATACGCCTTTCTGTGATGCCCGGTGAGATATGCGGGCTGATAGGTCCGAACGGCTCCGGCAAGAGCACACTTCTGCGCAGCGTGATCCGTCTGGGTGTGGAAGTCCATGGCAGTGTGAGCATCTGCGGCAGCAGCTTCTCAGATCTTACCCGCAACCAGACCGCCCGGCTGGTGTCCTACCTTCCCCAGGACTTCAACCCCAATTCGCACCTGACGGTGTTCGAGACTGTCCTTCTTGGCAGGCATCCTTACAGGAGCGGCTGGTCAATGGACTCCATCGAGGACCTGGAGACGGCCAGGAAATGCATGGAGGAGACCGATACCTGGGAGCTTCGCAGCAGGATCTTCGCCAACCTCTCCGGTGGTGAGAAGAGGCTTGTCATGCTTGCATCCGCCCTGGCTCAGGAACCAAGGCTCCTGCTTCTGGACGAACCGGGATCTTCCCTTGACTTCAGGCATCAGCTGAACATGTGGCTTCTTCTGAAGAAGCTGTCTGACAGCGGTATAGCAGTACTGGTGAGCACCCATGAGGTAGCGATGGCGGGAAGGTACCTGGATTCCGTTCTGGTCCTCTCCAGGGGCAGGGCGGAGGCCTTCGGCTCCCCGATGGAGGTCTTCAGCACAGTGATTCTATCAAAGGTCTTCCAGGTCGATCTTCACGTATCCCATGACAGCGCCACGGATTCATGGGTCGTCGTGCCCGGAATGAGCCAGTGAGAACGGCCAGGGTGAAACGGCCTTCCCCCGTGTTCTGGGTCCTCCTGGGCATTGGTATCCTGGTCGCTTCCGCGATCTCCCTCGAAGTAGGTCCCATGGTGGACCCACCCTCATGGGTAGTTACCGGACTGCGGTTTCCGAGGCTGGTCCTGGCATTGCTGACCGGGGCGGCTCTCTCGGTCTCCGGCTGCGTTCTGCAGTCGATACTCAGGAACGATCTGGCCACTCCCTATACTCTTGGTATTTCTGCAGGTGCAGGAGTGGTGGCCGGTTCAGTGATAGTATCGGGAGTAATGATGCCGGTGATGGGCCTGGTGGCCGCGGGTACCGCAGGAGCTCTCCTGGCTGTCGTGCTCGTGTACGTCCTGGCCAGCAGGGGGGGCAGGAGCGAGTACGGCTCGACCCTCATCCTGGCCGGTGTGACAATGAACCTCGTCGGAGCTTCGGTGCTTCTCCTCTTCGAATACTTCAGCGACGCTTCGAGGATACTGGAGATAGTGAGATGGATGATGGGGGATCTGGCGGTGATAGGGTGGAGCAAGCCCCTCTTTCTTCTCCCCGCTGTTGTTGCCGGACTGGTCCTGGTCATGTTCAGGACGGGAGTGATGAACCAGATATCCCAGGGTGATGACATCGCCTTCGCAAGGGGAGTAGCGGTCAGAAGGGAAAGGAATCTGCTTCTGGCGTCGGCGGCTCTGCTTGCCGGGTCCACGGTGGGTGTTGCAGGACCGATCGGATTCGTGGGTCTGATGGTCCCGCACATCATGAGAAAATTCGCCGGATCCGACTACAGGTACCTGGTCCCGGCCTCCGCCATGGGTGGCATGCTGATAGTGGTGCTTGCCGATTCCATCTCCAGGCTGCTCATCAGTCCTGCCGAGCTTCCCATCGGCATAGTCACATCCCTTACCGGAGGACCCTTCTTCCTGGGACTCCTGCTGAAGTCCGGCAGAAGGACCGTCGGCTAGCCGGTTCTGTTATTCCTCCAGCTGTTCCTGCTCCGCCCGGAGCGAGTCCTCCACGCTCTCAAGGTACTGGGTCCACTCCTCCCGAAGGTCCCGGACTTCAACCGTATTCCTCAGGCTCTCCAGAATGTGAACCGAAGCCAGCTGCTGGTGACCGAACTCGGTGGAGATGTAGGCTATGGCCTGCATGCTCTGGTTCTCCGCAGGTACCTGTCTGGAAAGGACTTCGGCCAGGACGCAGACCGGACCGGTGGCGAAGGGTCCTATGACCTGGAACTCGGGGGCCGTGATGGATGCCATGGCGAAATCCTCAGAGTAGAGTATTCCACCGGTGGCATCAGGGTCGGCCTGGGCGTTTGACTTTATCTCCACAGCGGTGAAGGGCTCCGTCGTCCGGACCTGGAGGGATTCAGCCTCTGCAAAGGCTGCGAGGTTCATGCCGGTTTCACTGATGAGGTCCAGCATCTCCCTCGCCTTTTCCATGGCGGCTTCCCTTCTCAGATGGAAGATGGCGGCATCCATCAGCAGTCCGGAGTCCTGCGCCTCGGCGTAGTCAAGCGTGTCAGGTGAGTAATAAGAAAGCCTCCTGACCACCGTGAATGCTGGATAGCCGCCGCGGTAGGAAGGACTGTAGAAGACCGGACCCATAGGATCGTTCCACAGAGTGTCCCTGGCGAAGACGACCATCTCCTCAGGTACGTTCACGCTCAGGGGGGTGTCCTCGTTGACCAGCATCTCTCCGAAGTCGAGGATGACCATGGTATCAGGTATATCGGGGATGTTCTCCGCCAGCATGGTCTCCATCTCCGACTCAAGGTCCCACATAAGGTTCCTGATGGTGTTGTAACCGGGGAAAACCGGCACTTCCCAGCTTCGCAGGAACAGCGTATCGAGCATGAAGGAACTCCCGCCGGCATTAAGAGTGTCAATGTACAGGCGGGTGGAATCGAGCATCAGCACATGGTAACTGCTTATGGACGGATTACCGGAAAACATTCCCATGAAAGGCTCTGTCCTCTGACCAGGCTGAAGGTCCAGTGTATCCCCGAAGACTGCAGCCAGCTGTGCCCTGTTTGATGCAACAGGGGTACCGGGGGAGGCGAATGTGAGTGAATCAAGCCTGTCGAGGGCGAACCGCATGTCCTCGTTCCTGGGTGGCACCTGTACGATGATGTAACGAAGGAGTGATCCAGCGGGCCTGATGAAGTAGTCGCTCTGGGAATCGAAGAACTCCCTGAGGTAGTCCTCGTCGGGCATCGGGGGGGTGGAGTCCACCATCATATACCTTGCGGTTATCTGAGCCTGGGTTTCGATCTCCATATAGCGGACCTCATCCAGACTGGCCATGCTGACCATTCCCGCCGCCATCGGGAAGAGCATGGAGTTGCCGCTTATGTAGGTCTGATACAGATACTGCTGATATGCACCTGGCTGCTCGGACCGGATCATTTCCAGGTATTCCCTGGCGGTCATGTCACCCAGGTCCTGCATATCGATCTGCGCCACCAGCAGTTCCTCGGCCTGTGGCACCGTGAACTGGTCCCAGTTCTGCCTTCTGAGATAGATTCCCTGAAGCTCGGCATCGATCAGACCCTTGAACGCTTCCTCGGACAGCCTCTGACCCATCAGCATCATCATGGCTTCGGGATCGGGGTTGTTGCTGTTCTCCAGATTGTTCCGGTATCTCTGGCTCATGGACTGCAGAGCCTGCTGGTACTGGTCGGGCATGATCTTCTTGCCGTTCACAGTTGCCACCGGCCTCTGGTAGGGATTGCGGGGCTGTCCGTCGCCCTCTCCCATTCCCCATCTCAGGAAGATCAGGGCCACGAATATGACAATTGTCGCGATCAGGAATATCTTTGCATTGTCTCTAAGCCAGGTTAACATAGTTTTCCCCCGAATTTGGGTTAAATTATAAGAGGCAAAAATACTCACCTTCATGGAATTATGCAAGGTCTGCCGGTTAAGCGGGGAACTGAGGATGAAGATAAGCAAATACGATGAAATGGAGCGTCTTGCGGCTTCCTCCGGGAGTGGTGCCGTGCTGGTGGCTACAGGTCCGGACCTGTACCAGTCGAAACGGCTTCAGAAGGCCATGACCGACAGGTTCAGGAACGAACTGGGCTACGATGTGCTGCGTCATTATGCGGGAGAGCTCTCAGGCGGGGACCTGAAGAGGCTCCTCATGGAAAGCTCGCTCTTTGCCAGCGGTCAGCTGGTGATCATCTCTGAGGCTCACCGCCTGGGAAAGCAGTCAATGGCAGAGCTTCTTGAAGCTATCGAAGGCGGCATCCGGGATTCAGCGGTCTTTCTCACTTCAGTTTCCGTACCAAGGCAATCCGCAGTCCTGCGGAAACTGGAGAAACTCGTCCCTTTGTACATATGCTACGAGCCCTTCGACAGGGACATGTCCGTGTGGACATCCAGACTTGCCTCGGAGGAGAACATCGTTCTGAAGAGGGATGCGGCGGGTCTCCTTTCCCAGTACGCAGGAAGGAACCTCCGGAGGCTTGCTGGAGCCTTGACCAGGCTGGCCCTCTACCACGGGTCGGGTGCAGTAGTCGACGGGGAAGGTGTCAGGGAAGTCCTGTCGGGCAAAGGCAGTGTGGATGTGTTCCACCTGGGCGACATGATCTTCAGCGGAAGGAGGGGAGAAGCGCTGGACTCCGCCATGGGCCTCCTGAACATGGGGGAGGAACCTTTGGCCATCATAGCCTACCTGCACGGCCTCTGGCAGAATGTGGTGGCAGCAGGGGAGGTTGTCCGGCTGGGAGGAGGCAGCAGGGAAGTCACAGCGGCAACGGGCGCCAGATACCCGTTGCTGGACAAACTCATGAAATACGCCGGGAATTACCCTTTAGCCTGTGCGGTTGCCGCAGCTGAAGCTTTTGCCGAAGCGGATCACCTGATAAAAACAGGGGGGGAGAGCATGGTGGTATTTGCCGATTTGATCTTCACCTTGACAAGAGGGTCTCAATAGATGACAATTGAGCTTGCATATAGACCGATTTCAACCTACAGCTAATCAAAGCCTAGGAGGAGAGCATGGCAGAGGTACTGGAAAAGAAGATTCTTGACCTGCTTGACCGCAGGGAAGAATTGGTCGGCCGGTTGAACAACCTCGAGAACATGAAACCGGATACTAACACCAGGGTTTACCGGAAGATCCGCGAGGACTACAGCACCAAGCTCCAGTCGGTGCTCGAGAAGATCAACGAACAGCGGGGCTCTCTTGAAACCAAGGCCAAGGAGCTGGCGTCGCAGATCGAACAGAGGGAGAAGATATTTACCCAGCAGTCCGATCAGGTGGACGAGCTTCAGATCAGGGCGAAACTGGGTGAATTCAACCATGACAACGACGATTTCAAGAACGAGCTCAACCAGGCCGAAGGAGACCGTGACAAGACCTCCAGCGAGCTGGACAAGCTCCGCAAGGAGCTGAGCGACCTCAATGGCGTCCTGAGCGACGTAGACCATGCAACGTCCGCCGGGGTTCCGGGGATGGACGATTCGGTGACGGCCATGGCTGACACCGGTCAGGGCGAAGTACTTGACATTGATGAGGCTGAACTCCTTGAAGAGGAGACCGTGGCGCAGGTCGAAGAACTGGATATGGACCTCGAGGACGTCTCAGAGGATTCGGAAGATAACAAATGCCCCAAGTGCGGTCATGTAAATCCTCCTCATCTCGTGGTATGCGAGGAATGCAACGCCGAGCTGGAGGACCTCAGTCAGGACCTTGACGATGAGTTCGATTTCGACGACATGGATGTCGATATCTGAACCAGGGCCGATTACAGTGAAGAGCGGCTGCCGGTGATAGGCGGCCGCTTCTTTCATGAAGATATTTTCAGGTATTCCTCTGCTATCTGCACTGCGTTGAGGGCTGCGCCCTTCCTGAGATTATCCGCCAGTACCCAGAACTGCAGGACCGACGAATCGGCCGGGTTCACCCTTATCCTGTCAACAACTACCTCGTCGATACCTTCCACATCCACTGGACCAGCCCCGTACTCCGATACAATGACACCGGGAGCTGACCGAAGCAGAGCAGCCGCTTCGCCGGGGTCCAGAGGCCGGTCGAAAGCTACAGCCACGGCTTCGGTGTGACCGGTCCTCACCGGTACTCTGGCCGTGGAGGCGTAGACCGGCACGTCAATGCCCATTATCTTGCAGGTTTCTCTCATCAGCTTCAGTTCCTCACCGCAGAAGCCTCCCTGACCCGGGTCACCGATGCTGGTAATGATGTTCTGATGTATCCTGTCCCCTGCACTGGACGGGAGACTGCCGGACTGCTGCCTCTCAAGCTCGTCAAGGGCAGGAGTCCCGGCGCCGGAGACAGCCTGATAGGTAGCCACGGAGATCCATCTGATACTTCCCAGCGCAAGCAGAGGATTGAGTGCCACCACCAGTTGTATGGAAGAGCAGTTAGGATTTGCTATGAGGCTCTCGTGTCCGGTCATGGCGCGGGCGTTGACCTCAGGCACCACCAGCGGGACCGAGGGGTCCATCCTGTAGGCGGAAGAGTTGTCTATCACCACGGCACCTGCATCCCTGCACATGGGAACCCAGTCTTTTGCTATATTCGCGGACGTGGCACCGAAGAGGATCATTCCCTTGCTAATTGTCTCCGGTGTTATTATTTCAACCGGGTAGTCCCTGCCGCGGCAGCGGACGTTCTTCCCTTCCGATCGGCCTGAGGCGAACGGATGAAAAGAATCCATGGGAAAGGAGCGATCCTGAAGAACCTTGATCATTGTCTCGCCTACGAGCCCGGTGGCCCCGACCACTCCGACTGCTGCCAAACCGCCACCTCCGTTCGTATTTACCGATACATATATGCAGCAGGACTCTGGTCAACCCTAATGCTGCTTTCCTGCTCAGGTTCGCGTATCACCAGCCTTGATCACAGGGACGCGGACCCACTGCCACCTTCCTCCGTGGACCAGATGGTTCTGCCTGTGCTCCAGGGCGGGGTCCCGGCCGGATTCGAAGCCCCGTCCACCGATATCCCCGCTTCCCTGGCTGCCATGAGCGATATTCAGTACAGCCCCGAACAGTTCCCTGGCAGCGGAGATATCAAGGAACTGGTGGAGCAGATACTCAGGAGCGAAGGGGTGCCAAGGGAAGTCGCCGCACTCGTTTGGATAGAGAGTAATTTTACAGTGGGCTGCTATTCTAGGGTGGGAGCCGCCGGGCCCTGGCAACTTATGCCTACCACCGGACGTGAACTGGGTCTGGAAATAGACGACACAGTGGACGAGAGATATTCATGGGTAGCCTCCACAAGGGCGGCAGCCAGGTATCTGCGGCATCTCTACAACATCTTCGAGGACTGGTCCCTGGCCATAGCCGCATACAACTGCGGTCCGGGGAGGGTTCAGGCGGGACTCAGGCAGGGCGGCAATACCTTCGGCGAGATAGAGCTGCCGGGGGAGACCGATGCCTTTGTCCCCCGCTTCGCTTCCGCAGCGGAGGCCTACGTGCAGGTCGAACTGGAGTCTGACAGGCTTGCAGTAGTCTGGGTACCGGCTGATTTCGATCTGAGGCTCCTGGCAGCGGAGATCGGACTGGATATCGATTCTCTCATGGACCTGAACAGGTCATACCTTCTGGAAAGGACACCTGCGGAAAAGGACGCCTGGGAGGTAGTGGTGCCCATGGAGTATGCAGGTGATGCCTTCAATGCCGCCTGGTCCATCGATCAACACAGATACGTGGTAAAGGAAGGAGACACCTGGGACGGGATAGCCTCTTCCCTGGGAGTATCTTCACAGGTCCTCATGGGAATGAATCCTGCGGGTTCCCTTCAGCCAGGGGTCTGCATAGATATCCCTGAAAGCCAGAGACAACCCGTGAATGCCGGTTACGTGGAGAATCCCCAGTTCATAAGATACACCGTCAGGATGGGTGACACACTCGGCGGGATAGCTTCCACCGTAGGGGTCAGTTCAAGGGAAGTGGCCCAGTGGAACGAGATGTCGCCGGACGATACGATCTTCCCGGGAGATGTGCTGCTTCTCAGAAGGTCCGGTGAAACCCCTGTCCAGGCGGAGACCTGTTCTTCAGCCCTTCCCACGGAAACCGAAATAAATATAGTATCTGGTGGCGGGAGGGTTACCCACACCGTGGTCGAGGGAGACACCCTGTGGGACCTTGCTATGAGATATGGTGTCTCAATAGAGCAGATAATGTACCTTAACTCCCTTGAGAACAGCATCCTCTCGCTTGGAGACGTACTTGTAATCATTCCTGAGTAGGTGAGTGAGAACAATGGCATTGTTTGAATCGGGCCCCAGAAAAACACTGAAGAAGATCAGAAAATTCGCCGAAGAAGGCAGTGTGAACAAGGTATCCTCCACAGTCAAGGAGGAGAAGGGTATCCTGCTCGAGGAAAGTGATGTAGCCCTGGAGCTTGTGGAACTGCTCCTGGACATCGGCCATCCCAATCTTGCCGCCAGCGTCGGCGAAGAGGTGATGCGACGCCACCGTCAGATAGCCACGGAAGTCAGGAACCTCTTCATAGGGAGAATGAACGAGTTCTCCAGGTCCACCGACCTCCTCAGGGTCACCTGGAGAAGCTACATGGAAATGCACGACTTCAGGGGGGCTCTCGAGCTTCTCCGCAAGGCGGAGGATATAACGGTAAACAGCCTGTTTGATATCATCAGGGAAAAAATGCAGAGTTCCATGCGCTTCGACGGCACAGTCCATCCCGACGCGGACCAGTCATCACTTGTGGAATGGGCACTGCATCTGCACAGGGAAAAAAGGTCCGGCGAGGCCATCGATTTCCTCTGGAAGGTCTGCCGGGAAGTGGAATTCCCCCATCGCGATATCTCTCTTCTCGCCTTCTGGATAGGTAACCAGATAAAGGACCTCGACAGCATATTCTTCACTTCGCTCATGGGGATCGCCGCCGTGTCGGGCAAGATGGACCAGGCTCTCCTTTTCGCCAGCAAGCTGGCGGACGGCGAGCCAAATCCCGATGAGGCAACCGATGCCGCCGTAGTGATCGAGAAGTACCTGTTGCCCAATGACAGGTCCGGAAGGTCTGCGGCTCTCCTGGCTGAGATGTACACCGCTGCCGGAAAGACCGACGCGGCTTCGAAGACCCTTGAAAGCATTTATGGCCAGAGCCTTGACCGCGAGGAGCTGGAATCGGCAATTGACGACCTGGTGGCGCACCCTGACAGCGGAGCGGCTCCGCTTCTCCTTTCCGCTCAGATGAACCTTGAGAAGGGAAGGATCGGTGAGGCCGTCGAGGTTGTGGAGAGAGCGTTCGAGGCCGGAGACGCCGAGCCGGCCAGGCTCATAGAAATCTGCAGGGCAATAATCGAGGAGACCGGGGACAGAACGGGCAACATAGCCATGAAGCTTGCCCATTTCCTTTCTGAGAACGGCGAGATAGGGGATGCCGTTGTGGCACTTATCCCGATCGTGGATATGGATGCCTCCTGGGTGTTCGAACATGTTCAGCACCTGATAACCAGGGACAGGAACAACGCCTCCGTGCTTTCACTTCTTGCGGTGGTGCTGTTCGAGACAGGCAACAAGGGAAAGGCCTCCGCCACACTGGAACACCTCTCCAAGCGGCGGGACAAGAAATTCTGCACCGATGCGGCTGCAGTCCTCGACAATATGAACAGCCAGGTGGACAGGTACCCTGACCTTCTTGAGGCGAGGGCACTGTTCAGGCTCAGGTCCGAGAGGGACTCGGAGGCTGCCAAGGACTGGTTCAGGCTTCTCCTGGGCGGAAGGACACCCGTTGCGGAAGGGCAGCAGCTGCTGTCCAGGGATGACATTCAGGTCGGGTCAGTCTCTGATATCGTTAGCGCTGGTTTCAAGCCCTCCTCACCCTGGCAGGCTTTTATCGTAGCGCTGGTGTGCCTCAGGGAGAACAACGCCGAACAGGCCAATTCATATCTGGGCCAGGCCATGGAGGATCCTGAACTGCAGAACGAGATAGTCAAGCGGATAGACAGGATGCCCGATGAGCAGAGGGACCAGCTTGATCTCAGGACCATCCTCACCAGGGTCGCCGAAGGCCCTGCCGCCGAGACCGTCGCGTCAATACTTGTCAAGATAGAGGGTGACGAGGATTGGAAGATTGCTCTGGCGACATCCCTGAAATGGGATAATCCCGCGGAAGTGGCACAGTTCAGGTTCAAATACCTCATATCCCGCGACAGGGTGGTTCTGGCCGGATCTTCCTTCGAGAGCGGCAGCATAGGCGAACCGCTGATCGAGAGCGTTGCACAGGCCTGCACGGAAACGGTGAAGGACAATTACGGAAAGGCCATCGAGCTTCTGGAAAAACCTGTGGTCAGACCATGGTCCAGCGAGATGGCGCGCAGGGTCCTTGAGTTCATACTTCCGCGATCACCCGCCAACGGGACCCATATCAGGACGCTGATAGCCAAGTCCTTCAGGACGGAAAAAAAGTTCGATGAAGTCTCAACCGTTCTTGAACCGGTCCTTGAGAAAGAGGGAGTGCTTGAGCTGCTGGAAGAGATGGTAGACGCGAACCCCGGCGAGTACTCACTGATCCGCTCTCTTACCCGGACAGCCGGGATGAAGGGTGATTTTGACAGATTCCACAAGTACTCGGCGGTGCTTCTGGAGATAAACGGCGACTCGGCGGAGGATGTGGTGGAGATGGCCTCGTCCATGGGCGAAACAGGTCCATCCGGCCTGGCTTTGATCTACGCAGCCAGGATTGCTTCGCGATACAGGATAAAGGCCGATCTGGATGAACTTGTGACAAAGGCCGTGGTCCTCCTTCCAGAGATCGCCGGGGAGGGGCTCCTGCAGGAATTCCATAGAATGGGACCTGTACCGAGGGCCTTATGCGCTCTTGCATCGGGAAACGGAGAAGAGTTCAGCAGGGTATTAAGGGGTAACGATGAACTTGAAATACCTCTGAACGAAGGCCTGCTCAAGGCCGCACTCTCCTCGTGGTCTCCTGAGATCGACGGCGAAGCGCTGCTCCTTCTTGCGGGGAAGGTTCTGTCCGGCGACTTCCCGGGAGAGGGCGAGGAGATCCTGTGCAGTCTAGCTTCCATGGCAGAGGAACCCTGGAAGACCAGGGCGTCGAGGAAGCTGCTGGAAGATGCGGTTTCCGGCAGGGTGGACCGCATCAGATTCTGGGAATCCGTAGATGTGGACACAGTGATCGCGGATGCACTGGAACAACTGGTACCCGATGATTACAGCAATATCGACGGGGAAGAGCTGAAGGTCATTGCACCCGCAATCCTGAAATCCGGTCAGGGGATAAGAAGACTCTTCAAACTGGCGGACGATGAGGTCCTGTTCCCCAGGGACAATACGGGATTAAGAAGAAAGCTGGCTGAAAGCTGCCTGCGGAATCTCAAGGAGATCCCTGAGGGTGACATCCTCTCCGCAGCGGAGACGGAGAAGCTCGTTGATATTCTCCTTTCCTCCGGAATGTTCGCCCAGGCTGCGGAAGTTGCAAGGAATGACGGGTCGGACAGTGTCCTGTCCATACTCAGTAAAGGACTCGCTGAAGCCAGGGCTTCCGCATCCGCTGAAGACTCCACCGAAGCCGGGGACCTGAATGGAGCTTACGATCTCATTGTTTCCGGAAAGCCCGATCTGGCTCTCGAGATCCTTGAGAGAACCGGGGAGGACTCCCATCGCCTGATGGACCTGAAAGCCCTGGCCCTGTGGACCATGGGCCACAGGCAGCAGGCCATCCATGTGTGGTTTAACGATTTCAGGGAGACATCCGACGTTGACTCCCTGAAGCGCCTGTTCTGGGCCCTTGACCAGTCCGGCGCACGTATGGAGATGACGGCTCTGAGAAGGTTCATTGCTGATAAATACCCTGGGGTTGCGGGAATGCTGGCCCGTAAGGCGAAGCAGTTCGACCCCGCCAAGCTTGAAACGATATCGGGACTAAGGGTCCATAAGGGAATAGAAGGTAAAAAATGAGTGATACGCCGGAAGCTGCCAATAACGACATATCGATGCAGGAGCTGGTTCAGGGGATCGGCCGGCTGGTTATCAAGCTGAATGAATCTGTGGTCAAGGTCGACAAGCGCATCGAGGACCTGGAGAAGAGTGTTTCGTCCCTGCTGGACGAGAACTTCAAGGCAATCACCGCTGAGCTTTCCAAGACGAATGAGCTCCTGGCCGGCATGGGAGGACGGATGGCCGTTCCCGTCCCGGTTCCCGATGGTGAGAAAGCAGCTCCGACTGCAGGAGCGGGGGGTATGCAGACTGAGGGGCTGGTCGGTAAGCTGGACGAACTCAAGTCTGAGCTTTCCGGAATGAGAGAGGACCTGGGAAGTGCAGAGGAGAAACTTCTCAAAGCCCTTTCAGATGGACCTGCGGACTCAGTTGACAGGAAGATGTTCGCGGATACGCTGAACGATCTCTCCATTATGATCTCGGAATCGTCCAAATCAATTGAGCAGAGCTTATCGAAGGTGATCGGGGAATCCGGCGAAAGCAGGGATAAAGTACTTGCGGATAACATCGGGATCCTGTCCGAAGGGATCAAGGATATCTCCGAAAGGATGGAGCAGGCCCGGGAGGGTATCAGGGAAAAGCTGGAGGAGATCAGGTCCGATACCGCCAAGGAAGTGGCGGCCATAGAGAAGAATGTGAAGGGAAGCACCGAATCCCAGAAGGAGCAGCTGGAGCGGATGAAGGACCTTCTCTCATTGCATTCAGTGGAAGTACAGGACAGCAGGGTCAGGGAGCTGAATCGCAGCGCGATCGTACATTTCAACAACGCCGAATACGAACTGGCCGTATCCGATCTGAAGGAGGCCCTTGAACTCAGCCCGGACAGCTCGGAGCTTCTGGCTAACATGGCCCACATAGAAGCTTCTCAGGGGCACCTCAAGGAAGCAGAGGAACACTTCAGGAAAGCCCTCGAGCAGGACCCGGACCTGGAGCCGGCAATATCCGGACTCGGCACCGTGATGGTGATATCGGGAAGACCCGGCGACACCATCGATTTTCTTCAGAAGTACCTTGATGAAGGTTCAGACTCCTCAACCGGTGTTATGATAGCCCTCAGCAGGGCCTACGCAGCTCAGGACAACCATGCGAAGGCTCTTTCGCTCCTGGAGAGGGCCGAACAGGCCGCCCCGGGTCATCCCGAACTGGAACAGGAACTTGCCAAGTACAGAAAATAAGCTCCTCCCGCTGACCCTCCTGTTATGCGCCCTCTGCGGCTGCGGGACGGTTCAGCCCGATGACGACCTGTCATGTTCGGAGAGAAGCCTGATCGCCGAGTCCAGGGGTGATTCCCTCATGTTTGCAGGCCAGGGTGAGGCGGCCAGGGATGAATACCTCAGGGCGGCACTGCTCAGGACACAGGATGACAGCCTCAGGTGGGAACTCACATGGAAAGCCGCGCTGGCTGCTACATCAAAAAACCTGGTCACAGCACAGCTCCTTCTTGAACACCCCGATTCCCTTGCCCCGTACATTGCCCTTAAGCTGGGAGGTTGTGACATCGCCCCGGGTCTGATCTCCTACGTTTCGAGGTACGGCTGCGTAATGCCCGAGTATCTCCACCTGGTGCTGGCCGATTCCCTGATATCCTCAGGGGACGCGGAGGGAGCTCTTGTCGCATTGGAGGCTGTTCCCACCGGGCTTCCTGAGACGGCATCGGAAAGGAGGACCCTGATCGAGTTCAGGGCTCTGCTGGGTTCCGGTGACATTGCCCGAGCCGATTCTCTGTTCGCATGGGCAGAGGGTTCGGGTGACGATGAACTCCTTTCACTGCTGTGCCATTACAGGGGGGTATGGATGGCGGAGCAGGGACTGGAAGGGTACAGGGACGTTTTTCTGAGATCCTTCCGGCTCTGGCCCGCAGCACCGGTCCATGCCGCAGCTTACGATATCCTGAGGATGGAAATACTGTCCGACGGGAGCTTCGGAGCATCGCTGGCGGATGATTTCTATACGGGAGGGCTGTGGAACGAACTGTTCGACATCGCTTCGAACTCAGATGACCCGGACCCCCATCTCTTCTACCTGGCGGCCAGGACCAGGGACAGGCTGGGTTTCTATGATATTGCGGTCACCATGCTGGAGGACTGTCTCGAGAGGTGGCCCGAGGCTGAGGACACTCCGGATGCAATGATCAACCTGGGCCGTAATCTTGGAAGGATCGGGCACCCTGAAGAGGGGCTCCAGGTGCTGCAGAACTACGGTAATGAGTTTCCCGACCATTCCAGGGCCGGCAATCTGCCTTGGTACATAGGTGACGTTCTGGCGGAGAACAGGCAGTGGGCCAGAGCCATACCATGGTTCAGGCTGACACTGGAGAAGTATCCCGGTAACGTCACGGCGGACGATGCGCATTTCTATCTCTGTTTTGCCATGATGAAGACCGGTGACATCAGTGGCTCCATATCGGAACTGGAGTCTTTCATATCAAGATGGACCGGGAGCGTATACCTTTCGTCGGCGAAGTACTGGCTCGGGAAGCTCCTTTATACTGAGGGGAATCCCCGGGGCAGGGAGGTGCTGGAGGGCTTGATAGCATCTGCTCCATACAGCCTGCCCGCCAGTTTCGCAAGGGAACTTCTGGGAATGCCGCCGTGGGAGCCTCTTTTCACCGAGGAACCGCTGGCGCAGTGGATGCAGCGGAATGGGAACCCTCCGGCTCAGCCACCGGAGGAAACACTCAGGGGTCTCTTCCTTCAGAACGCAGGACTCAGACATTTCGCCGATGGTGAGTTCAAAGCGGGGGAAGAGAAGGTGGGAGGTCCCCAGTACCTGGCTCCTTTCTATCTGGAGAACCGTGTATGGGAGAGAAGGCCTATCTCAGGGTACAATATCTGGGACATTTCCGGCAGCGAGGCTGACAGGCCCAGGGAACTCTGGATGCTCCGTTACCAGATGGCATGGCCCGAACTGGTGGTCCCTGCCGGTGAGAAGTACGGTCTGGACTCGCTGTTCGCATGGGCCATCATCAGGAACGAGAGCATGTTCCAGCCCGGTACGTACTCGGTGGCAGGTGCCAGGGGTCTAATACAGATGATTCCCAGCACTTCCGAGTATGTGGCCATCCAGAACGGATGGGACGACTATTCCCCCGACAGGCTCTACGAACCTGCGGTGTCAATCGAATACGGGATAAGCTACATCTCGGACATCAACAGGGAGTTCGCCGGCAACCCCGTGGTCACCGCGGCGGCTTACAACGGCGGGCCCCATAATGCACTGCACTGGGGAGCCCTGGACCTTGATACGGACGAGTTCTTCTCCCTGATAACGTACAACGAGACCAGGGCCTACACCCAGAACGTTTACCACGCCTATATGATCTACAGAGCCTTATATGGTGCCGGACCTGAAAATGGGACATTTCCACACCGATAAACGAATTCTATTAACG
>CAZXEF010000036.1:0-19394 GCA_964639605.1 uncultured bacterium
GAGGAGCAGCTCCTGCTGGACCTGGCAGAATGGAGCTGGCTAAGCGGAAGGACCGCTGTTCCGGAATCAGTGACCCTTTCCGATCCATACTCTCTCGAGTACCGGATGGAGGTCTCGGTCACCGGGAACCTCTGGCAGGCCATGGACGAAGGGAGATTCGCCGAAGTGCTTCCAGCACTGGACTGGGCCAGGCCTGACAGCATACAGGGAGAGCTTGAGAGGCGCTGGATACTCACAGGGGCAACCGGTGCCACTGCGGGTGCGGAGGTGCGTACCGAGAGGGACGGGGATTCGCTCATCATCGTGGATGTCTCCGGCGGTTCCGGACCGCTTCCCGTCATGCTCGAGGTTCAGGAATGAGGATAAAAGGACCCGGCGCCATCACCCTTGTTGTGATACTGGCGGTGCTCCTGCGCGCATGGGTTTTCGTCAGCCTCGACACAGTCCTTCCTCAGGAAGGCCTCTATGTAGATGAGAAGACCTTCGCCATGAGCCCTTTCGTGCCGGGGATCGAAGGGTTCTCCAGGCCGCCGGGGATGTTCGTGGCGTCATTGCTGCTGGGAGTCGGCGACAGCGTGATCCTCTCGCGTGCAATGATGTCCCTCTTCTCCATCCTTCCCGCACTGGCCCTCTACCTCGCAATGGGGAGGAAGGGACCCCGGGCTGCTGCCCTTGCCGCATGTCTGTCGATCTCGCCCTTCCTTGTCCTTTACGGTCTTCAGCTGATGCCCGCCGTGCCAGCGGCGGTTCTCCTCGCTTTCGCCCTTCTGGCCTCCGTGCGTGAGAACCATGCCCTGGCGGGTTTCCTTACGGGAACTGCAGTCCTCTTCAGGGCGGAGCTGGCCATTGTGCCTGCCGTCCTGCTGCTCCTCTCCTTCGGCAGCCGGTTCAGGTCCTGGACCGTGTTCACTTCCATGGCCGCGGCCGCAGTGCTTCCGGTGGTGGTGATCAACGTCGTCTCCGGCGCAGGTCCCGTGATCGCCGCAAATGGAGGTGAGAACCTCTGGATAGGCACGCGCTGGGAGATGATCTCGACCCCTCCCGGCGTCGAATTCGAGGAGCTGGTAGCCCTCGAACCCGGCGACACCGGTGGAGATCGTGTCTTTTTCCACCGGGCCCTCCGCAGTATCGGCGACGACCCCGGAGAATGGGCCGGAATGGGTGTTGTCAAAGCTGCGGAGTATTTCAGCCTGCCCGGTCCCGGCAGGAACTTCGAGACAGGCTGGGTTATGGGGAAGACCTTTCTTCTTGCCCTCCTGCCTCTTACTCTTGCGGCAATGTCCCTGGGTATATCAGGCGCTTTCATCCGCAAACCTGAATACTGGGTGCTGCTGTCGGTATCCATCCTGGCAGCGGGGATTATCTCATCCTTTGTCTTTTTCCCTTCGGCAAGGTTCAGGACCGCAACTCTGCCGGCTTTCTGGTTCCTGGCAGCCGGAGCGGTGGCGCGACCCGGAGCGATCAGAAGATGCCTTCTTCCGGCTTTAACTGTAATTCTCATATCAGTGCTGTTAACTTACCCCGGGAAGGAGAGATACGGTCTGACTTCCATGCTTGCAGCCGAGCAGATGTTCAGCGCCGGCGACCCTGACCGTTCCATGGAGTACATTCAGGAAGCTGCCGACCGGGGGTACTGCGGGGCGGACCTCCACAATGTCATGGGCGCATGCCTTTCATCCTCCGGTTTCCTGATGGAAGGGCTGACCGAGTTCGAGAGGGCCGTTCAGATCGCACCATCCTCACCGACGGTCTGGAAGAACTATGCCGTATCCCTCTGGTCGAACGGAAAGTACGTTGAATCTCTTGACGCGGCTCGAAGGGCGATATATCTCAACCCTCTGCTTCGCGAAGAGCTTGGACCGATACTCGAGCATGGAGAGGACCTCAGACTGGATGGCGGGACCTGAGAGAATGGAACCTGTTGACGATAACCGCGGCCCCGGAGGCGTGGACGACCTCGGCACGCCGGGTCAGGAGGCCACAAGGATAGCCAGGGCCACCGGGCTCATGAGCGGTCTTACCGTCACGAGCAGGATACTGGGTCTTCTGAGGGATATAGCCCAGGCTGCAATACTGGGCACCGGAATGGCAGCGGACGCGTTCACGCTGGGTTTCATCATACCGAACACCCTAAGGAGGCTCTTCGGCGAATCCACCACCAGCGCCGCATTCGTTCCCACCTACGTGGAAACCCTGGGAAAGGACAGCAGGAAGGACGCTTTCAGGCTGGGCAGCCGTGTCCTGACCCTGGTCGGTACAGCCCTCCTTGCCCTGGTCATCCTTGGGATGATCGGAGCCCCGCTCCTGGTAAGGCTCTTCGCCCCCGGCTTCGGTGAGATACCGGGGAAGACGGAACTGGCGACAGGTCTTCTCAGGCTTCTCTTCCCGTACATTCTGGTGGTCGGCTGCGCAGCCATAGTCGGGGGAATACTCAATGCCCACAGGCATTTCATGGCACCCGCCAGCGCTCCCATACTCTTCAATCTCTCCGCCCTATTCGGGATACTCCTTCTATCGAGATGGATAGTCCCCGGTCAGCCGGTATGGGGGTATTCCATCGGTGTCCTTGCAGGCGGGGTCCTGCAGCTGCTGGTGCAGATCCCTGCACTTCGGAGGAGGGGGTTCAGCTTCAAGCCGGACTTCAACTGGACCAGCCCAAAGGTCAGGAGGATAGGAAGGCTCGCTTTCCCGGCCCTTGTGGGTCTCCTGGCCGCTGAGGTGAACATCATAGTCGACAAGATGATAGCCTCCATGCTTGAACCCGGGAGCGTGGCCGCACTGGCCTACGGCAACCGGATCATGCAGTTCCCCCAGGGCGTATTCGCGATTTCTCTGGCCACTGCGCTTCTTCCCACCCTCAGCAGGCAGACATCCAGCGGAAAGCTGGGTGATGCGGGGAAGACCCTGGGAAGGGCCACTCTGGCCCTTGCCGCCCTAATGATTCCTGCGACCATCTGCATGGTTCTGCTGGCCGGGCCGCTGGTGCAGGTGCTTCTTGCAAGGGGCGCATTTACCGCTGAGTCCACGCTGCTCACCAGTTCCGCCCTGGTCTATTACTCAGCAGGTCTGCTCTTCTACGGTGCGGTCAAGATAACAGTCCCTGTGTTCTACTCCATGAAGGACACCAGGACACCGGTCAAGATAGCCGTGGGCTGCATGGGCCTCAACATCATCCTCAACATCGTATTCACTCTCTTCTTCATCAGGACCGGACTTGCGAAACCCCTGGCCGGTCTGGCCCTTGCAACAAGTGTCGCTTCCATGGTGAACTTCTTCGTCCTCAGGATAGCCCTGAGAAAACGGATAGGTCCGGTGGTGCAGTCATCCAGGGCGGCCTGGCTGGCCATGCTCCCAGCCGGGGGTGTCGCCCTCCTGGTCGTCGTCCTGCTATCTCCATGGGTGAACGCCGCATCATCGGCATCCACACTCAGGGGACTCGGCTCCATAATGGCGGCATCGGCCGCCGCGATCGGCTCCTTCCTCGGCGTCTTCGCCCTGACGGGCGGCGGGATGGCGAGGTCGGTGTTCTCCCTTGCCTTCAGACGCGGGCATTGACGACCCCCCATGAGGCCTGCTGTATCAGAGAGCCTTAGACAGGCGATCGAACGGGCTCCTGACCTGCCCGGGGTCTACAGCTTCCTGGACGGCGGAGGCAGGGTCCTTTACATCGGCAAGGCCAGGAGCCTTCGGAAAAGGCTCAAGGGACACCTTTCCAGTACGGGGGACACGCGCCATCAGCTCCTGCTTGAGAGGTCGGTCTCAACCGAATGGACCATAACCAGGGACGAAGTCGAGGCCCTGATACTGGAGGCGGAGCTGATCAGGATACGGAAACCGCCTCTCAACGTCCGGCTTAGAACTTCGGGAAGATACCCATATCTGGAGATAACCACGGACGAGACCTGGCCCAGGCTCCAGGTAACGAGGGAACGGAGCAATCCCAGGGAGCGCCCGAGGTTCGGACCCTACCCCGATGCCAGGAACCTCAGAAAACTCGTGGAATTCCTCCTGGACAGCAGCCCCCTCAGAAGATGTCCGGGTACGGATCCTCCCAGGGTCTCCAGGCCATGCCTCATGGGCCAGATGGGCAGGTGCCCGGCTCCATGCACGGGTTCCGTTTCCGGTGAGGAGTATTCCCGTAACGTCCAGGAACTGGTTCGTATACTCCGGGGAGACTGGGAGTGGGCGAGAGAACGACTGGAGCAGAAAATGAAGAACGCCTCGGATACAAGGGATTTCGAAGAGGCTGCGAGGCTGCGGGACCTATTATCGCGACTGGGGAGTTTCGGCTGGCCCGCCCCCGACAGCGTGCATGACAGGGTCAACCGCGACATCGCCGCGGTCAGGGAGAACTGGGGCCTCATCATGAGGATGAGGGGAGGCAGGTTCACGGGCGTAGTCAGAATACCCTTCGATGGCCGATGGAAGCTGGCAGCGGTGTCCGAAAGGCTGTCGATCCTTCTTCGCAGCTACTACTCACAGACCGGTGAGATACCAAGGGAGGTCCTTGTACAGGAAAAGCCCGAAGACTGGCCCTACCTGGAGGAATGGCTCTCACGTAAGAGGGGCGGCGCCGTAACCGTCACCGTCCCGAAGAGGGGCGGAAACAGGGAGGTCCTGGAGCTGGCCATGCAGAACCTGGAACAGTTCCTTGTCCGTCTGAGCTGGAAGCATCCCTCCGGTGGGAGGGAGAAGGCGGAAGCCTGCCTGGAGAGCCTGGCGGACATCTTCGGGCTGCAGTCGCCCCCGGAGTGGATAGTATGCCTTGACGCTTCCACCATCCAGGGATCATGGCCGGTGGCGGCAATAGTGAGCTTCCGTGGCGGTTACCCTGACAAGGCAGGTTACCGGAGGTTTTCGATGCCGGAACAGATCAGCAGGAACGATCCCGCCATGGTGGCTTCGGCTGTCCGCAGGTACCTGTCATCCTTGGAGGATGATCATCCGGACCTTTTCGTCATAGACGGCGGGATCACGCAGCTGAGAGCGGCCATGGGAGCCGCAGGCAAAGAGTGGCAGGAGAGGATCCGCTTCGTTTCCATCGCCAAGAGGGAGGAGCTTCTAATTGAAGGAGGGACCGAGAGGAAGATAAGACTTCCAATTAACTCGACACCGCTTTCCTTCATCAGGACCGTAAGGGACGAGGCCCACCGTTTCGTCCTTCATTACCACCAGCAGAAAAGGTCGCGTGGAAGTCTGAGATCGGTGCTGGATGACATTCCCGGCATAGGTTCGGCCACCAGGATAAGGCTTCTAACCCATTTCGGCAGCGCGGAAAGGATCGCCGCCGCCTCGGTGGAACAGATAATGGAGGTCCCCGGAGTGGGGAGGGCCAGGGCCATTACCATATATGATCACTTCAGGAAGATGGAGACGGTGGAATGAACAGACCTTTCTTTACATCTCCCGGGCGTCCGTGCGTCTTGCAAGGCTCATGAGCTCCCGCCTTTCGCTGTACCTGACGGCCAGTCTTGCGCTGTTCCTGCGCAGTGTGTCATCCTGGAAGGTGAAGCCGATTATCATTGCCGCGTTGGCCTCGTTCCATGGTTCCGAGATGTTCCCGCCCTTCCTTCTCACCAGGTCGAGGTAGTCCCAGGCTGCCATGCGGGTCTCCCTGGTGCCGAGGTAATTGCTCTGCCAGAGCACGATCAGTCTTTCCCAGAGCATCCTCTCGTTGTCCGGGCAGTTCCTTACGCCCTGCTCGAGGAGCCGCATGCTCTCCTCGGGAAGACCGAGGTTTATGCCCAGATGATAGGCTCCGTCTATGTAGGCATCTGGAAAACCGGGGTTGAGCTTGATGACAAGCCACAGCTGCGGCAGATAATCTGTCGCGGTGACCCAGTCCCTGCCCTCGTACATCCATATATGATGGTACCGGTCTATCTGCAGCCAGAGAATATCCGCAAGTACTCTCCCGATCTCTCCGACACCGGCGGTGACAGTGGCCTCCGCCGCCCGGTTCTCACCCTGCTGTCCCGCGGTTGCCAGACTGCCTGTGACCACAGCAACCGCAAGGAACAGGACGGCGAACAGGTATAGGTACAATTCCCGTCTCAACGGTTCTTTCTCCTGTATCCCGACAGGATGATAACGGCCGTTGCGAGAATGACCAGTATCACCGAATCCCTGAGCATCTTGCCCCAGATGAAGCTGGCCGCCCATGGCTGGTTGAAGAACCATTCAGTCCCGTGGTTCCTCACCCCGGCTTCATGGACGTGCCTTTCGCTTTCGGCGGGATCGTGCACATCCTCACCCTCGTGATGGTCATGTTCCCCCTCCGTGGAGACCTCCTCGCCGCATATCTCGCAGCTGTCGACATGGGCGTGGTCCTGACCGAGGAATTCCTCTGAAGCCACTTCCTCGATGTCGTAATCAGTCCGGCAGGCGGAAAGCAGCAGGATGACGGCAAGGGCGAAGACCCTTCTCATTTCAGGTCCCTCTTCCGGAAGACGGCCAGTGCCACCGCCAGCATGAACACCATGTAGGAGAGCCCGTAGGCAATGGCCAGCAGGAAGTAAAGCCCCGGGATATCCATGCCGTGAGCTATGGGGTCCTTGATGTGAAATACATCCATGTGAGGGAGAAGAAGCCTGAGGGTCCTCATGATTCCCGGTGCGGTGGGAAAGAGACCCACAAAGCCGGAAACCGAAAACTGGGAGACGATGAAAAGAAGAACGGTCAGGGGAGCGTTCAGAGGGGGTGAGGTCCAGAAACTGAAGAAGAAGACCACGGCAAGCAGGAACCATCCCTCGACGATCAGGAGACCGGTGGCAGGAAAGAGGTCAGGCGGAACTGCATGTTCGTTAAGCAGGAGTATGACCATCAGGCCAAGACAGCCCACGAGCATAGCGGCTGCCTGGACCAGGGCGGCCCCCGCGAACCTCCCCATAAGGTACTGACCCCTGGAGAGGGGAACGGCTATGATGGGCATCACTGTCTTCCGCTCCCTGTCCCTGGGGTATATGTTGGATGCAAGGCCTATCGCCAGCAGAAGGGTCCCTATCTCGAGGCCGAAAAGCCCGAAATCCAGCATGAAGCGGCCCTGGTTGGACACTCCATATCCCGGTACCTGGCCGATGCCCACAAGGGCGATCAGCATGACTATGCTTATTCCCCAGATGGTCCTTCGCCGAAGAAGGCTTCTCAGGGTCATCAGTGCGAAGGTCATGACGGGTCTCATTCTCCACCTCCACCGGTCGCCGAGAGGAATACCTCTTCCAGGCTGCGGTACACGGGAGCTACCCTGGTAATGAAAGTCCCTTTCCTCCTGAGGTCATCTATGGTGGCCTGGAGGGATTCCTCGGCAACCTCCACTTCCTTCTCCTCGTCCTGACCGTCATCGGGAAGTCTGTAGCGGATGCTGTAGCGATCTTCAGTGCGGAGAAGCTCTTCCATGTCCCCCTCCACCACCTTTCGACCCCTGAACAGTATAACGGCCCTCTGGCAGACCGTTTCAACTTCCGAGAGCAGGTGGGAGGAGAGGAAGACCGAAGCGCCTCTGTCGTTCTCCTCCAGTATTATGTCCCTGAACTCCTTGCGGGCGGTTGGGTCCAGCCCTCCGGTGGGTTCGTCCATGATAAGCAGGTCCGGCTTCGACTGCAGGGCCAGGGCCAGGCTTACCCTCTGCCTCATGCCCTTGGAGAAATTCTTCAGCCTTACCGTCTCCCACTCGGAGAGACCCACGCGGGAGAGAATACTCATCATGTTGTCTTTACTCATGTCCAGTCGCCTCATGGAGGCGAACATCCTGAGAAGCTCCAATGGAGTGAAAATATCCTCGTAATCGGGATTCTCCGGCACGTATCCGATCCGCCTGCGGACCTTCCCCGAACCAGGATGCTCTCCCCAGAGTGTAATGCTGCCGGAGGAGGGTCTCAGAAGACCAAGGATGCACTTGATCGTCGTGGTCTTGCCGGCCCCGTTCGGTCCCAGAAAACCCATTATCTCGCCACTGGACATTCTGATGTCAACTGAATCGACTGCCTTGAAGCTTGAGAGGCCCAGTTTCCTGCGGAACACCTTTTCCAGGCGAGTTACTTGAAGGGGACAGTCTTCCATTCCTACCACCTTTCTCTCAGAACGAAAGATACGAAACGGGTCCCCCGTGAACCAGTAGGAGCAACTGGCGAGGGTGCTGAGGCAGGATTATATTCCTTCTGCAAATTGGCTTCACT
Source organism: uncultured bacterium (assembly GCA_964639605.1). Taxonomy (GTDB): domain Bacteria; phylum Fermentibacterota; class Fermentibacteria; order Fermentibacterales; family JCC-6; genus Aegiribacteria. Next base: position 8,175 of record CAZXEF010000036.1, read on the forward strand.
CGCACTGTTACCGATATTCCTTTTTCTCTTCCTTGAAGTCACACTTGATGAAAGGCTTTGAAGATGCTTGTACCTCCCCATGGCGGCCGGCTTGTGGACCGCCAGTACGAAGGCCGAGAGGCCGATGAGATTATCACGAAGCTCCTGAACCTCAAGGTCCTTACGCTGAACGCCAGGGAAAAGAATGACCTGGAGATGATAGGTAACGGCGCAATGAGCCCCCTTGAAGGCTTCATGTGCAGGGAGGACTACGATTCAGTAGTGGACCTGATGCATCTTGTATCCGGTCCCGTGTGGTCCCTTCCCGTGGTCTTCGCAAGGAAGGAGGGAGACCCCGAAGTGCGGCCCGGCGAGCATGTTGCCCTGGGAGACCGTTCGGGGACCGTCTGGGGAGACATGATGGTAGAGGATGTCTTCAGTGCCGACCTCACTTCCGAGGCTGACAGGACGCTGGGAACCACTGACCCGTCCCATCCCGGAGTGGCTTACCTGCATTCACTCGACGGCACCTATATAGGCGGCAAAGTACGCTCCATCCGGCGCAGGGACACCGAGAGCTTCCCCAATTACAGGCTTGACCCCAAGGAGACCAGGGTGCTGTTCCGGGCAAGAGGCTGGAAGACGGCTGTGGCTTTCCAGACAAGGAATCCGATCCACAGGGCTCATGAGTACATTCAGAAGTGCGCCCTGGAGATAGTGGACGGGCTCCTGCTGCATCCCCTGGTCGGAGAGACACAGGAAGGAGACATTCCAGCCGACGTGAGGATGCGGTGCTACGAGGAGATACTCAAGGATTACTACCCGTCCACAAGGGTCGCCATGAGTGTCTTCCCAGCTGCCATGAGGTACGCCGGTCCGAGGGAGGCCGTCTTTCATGCGCTGCTTCGAAAGAACTACGGCTGCAGCCACTTCATCGTAGGCCGGGACCATGCTGGAGTGGGGAATTTCTATGGTACATACGACGCTCAGCTTATCTTCGACGGTTTCGACCCTGATGAGCTCGGTATAGTGCCACTCCGTTTCGAGCATGCGTTCTACTGCAAGAAGTGCGGGGGAATGGCCACCTTGAAAACCTGTGCCCACGATTCGAGCCATCACGTGTTCCTGGCTGGAAGGAAGGTCAGGGCTATGCTCAGCGAAGGTGTCATGCCTCCGCCGGAGTTCACCCGCCCCGAGATAGCTCTAATACTCATGGAAGCCGCCAGGAAGGAAGAGAACCGATGAAGGGCCTTGTTATCTGGATACGCACGGAGGAGGGATCGGAAGAGACCGTCCTTGACGAGCTGGGAGCTGAAATAGGAGACAGGGGGGGAAGGGTGGAGGTTTTCCACAGTGAGGCCGTGGAGAGCCTGGGCATGGAGGAGAACTACAGGGCAAAGGCCGTTGCATGTGCCATGCTCGCCAGCCACGGGGTGGTCGTCATCGCCTCCGGCCCGTCCGGTTCGGGGATCTCGTCCGGCGAAAAGCTCGTGGTCAGGGAGGTCACCGAGGAACAGCTCATGGACCGTACGGTTCGCACGAGCTTCATGAGGGACCTGGAGCTTGCCGGTCTTGTCCCGCCGCCGAAGTACGATGTCCATCCGGACGAGGAGAAGGAGATACTTAAGAGACTGCAGGACCTGGGTTACCTGGAGGAATAAGAGCAGCCTGGGGACACTCAGTTTGAGGAGAAGGGAAAGCGTAAAAAAACCGGGTCGGCGAAAGTGCTCCTTGATCACGGAACCAAAGCTTGATACAATCCTATCTTAAAGCATAACAATCATATAGAACCAAAATTGTAATGCATGCAGCAATGGGGATGAGGCGGCTCATTCGAAATGTTCGATTCTCAGGATTCAACAACGTCTTGACGTTATGCTGCTATAGCGTTATAGTTATTGGATCGAAGGTGAGAATCATGACTGATCTGACCAGGCGTGCCACAGTATACCTTGATCCTGATTTGCACAAAGCTCTACGATTGAAATCCATCGAGACTTCCAAGTCTATGTCTGAGCTGATCAACGATGCAATCCTCGAAAAATTGGCTGAGGATGCGGAAGACTTGGCTGGTTTCCGAGCTCGACAGAATGAACCTTCCATTCCGTTTGAGGAATTCGTTGATGAACTGAAGCGCAATGGAATACTATAGAATCCTCATACGCGAACCTGTCAACAATGATCTTGATCGAATCCCAAAAAAAGATGTTGAGAGACTCATCAGTGCCATTGGCAGTCTATCTGAGAATCCGCGACCAACTCGATCCGGGATGTTTTCAGGGGAAGAGAAGTACAGGCTCCGATTCGGTTCATACAGAATAATCTACGAAATCAATGATGATTCGCTTCTAGTAAATGTAGTGATAGTCAGGCGGAGGAAAGATGTATGTTGGACAGAGGAATAAGATTGTCTGAAAAACCGACATATGAAGAGCTGGAAGAGAGAGTTCTTGAATTACAAAAGCTTGAACATGAACTCCAGACAACTGAAACGTTGCTGAAGGATGAAATCTATTGGAGGCGTCTTCTGATAGAGGAATCAAGGGACGCTATCGTTGTCCTTGATCAGAACACCAAGGTCTATGAGGCGAACAGTCGATTTGCCGATATGCTTGGTTATTCGAGTGAGGAAGTGTACCAGCTCCATGCATGGGACTGGGATGCTGCTTTGAACAAGGAACAGATATTGGAATTGGCCAAAACTGTCAGTGATACTGGTCATTACTTTGTGACACAACACCGTCGGAAAGATGGCGGGCTGATAGATGTGGAACTCAGTAACAATGGTGCTGTATACAGGGGAAAGAAGCTTATATTTTGCATTTGCCGAGACATCAGCAAAAGAAACAGGGCCGAAAGAGAACGGGAAGAGCTTATCAAAAAGCTCCAAGATTCATTAGCGGAGATAAGAGCATTAAGGGGAATATTACCTTTATGCTCTTTCTGTAAAAGGATTAGGGATGATGAGGGCTATTGGGAGAAGGTCGATATCTATATCAACAAGCATTTTGAAGCGGATATCAGTCACGCCATATGCCCTGAATGTTTAAAAATACATTATCCAGATGAGTATAAAGAGATTTATCCGGAATAACATGGAATGGTAGGATCATTTTAACTGATTCATGACCAGTCACTGGTGCGGACGCAAAAAAGCCGCACGGCTCAGTCCACCGATACACTTAGAAAAGAATAGGATATGGCTAACGTTCATGTAAAAGGGCTGCAAGTTTTATGTGCATATGTTTCGGATCTGGACAGATCAGCCAAATTCTATACTGAGATACTCGGGTTCAGGCAGATCGGCGAAATGCCTCCAGGACTGACACTGCGCTCAGGCGATCTCACATTGTATTTGGAACCTGGTCGACAATCCAGGGCTGCAGAACCGGGAGATTATTCTGAGTTCAGCCCTTGTTTTGAAACAGAAAGCGTAAGATCTGCATACCGGATTTTGAAAGATTCCGGAGTATCGATTTATGAGGATTACCGGGAGTATTCGCCTGAATTTGCATTGTTCAAGATCACGGATCCGGATGGCAATATGATCGAGTTCGCAGGAAACCCGTAGATCATGTGACAGGTGAATTCACCGGAACTCAGGTGCACAAAGCTTGTCCGTATGCTGATTTGGAACGATTCAGGTATAACGGCATATGGAACGGACCGGGAGATACCCAGGCATTTACTTACCTTTAGAGCTTGCGTCCGGGTACATCGTAGCGGAACATTCAGGGCAGATTCCATGGGTGAAGTCGGCGTGAGACCTCTGGCTGATGTAGGATTCCATCGGCTGCCAGTTGCCCTCTGCATCCCTGATCCTCTTGCACCTGGCGCAGATGGGCAGCATGCCCTCCAGCGATTTTATCCTCCTGAGGAGACTCCTCGTGTACAGTACGCAGACGATACCGACCAGGGCTATGACAATGGTCTCGAACAATGATTCCCGCCAGTTCAGCGGCGTGGGCGCATTGAAAACCAGGTGGGGAAGGTCCAGCACCTCATCGACCCAGACGAAGGCTATGAGCGCAAGGAACGCCAGTATCTGTGACCTGATGACACGGACCCGGGATGGTATTCTCTTCATAAGTCGTTTACCGGGGTTATTCGATGTAGCCCAGGCCCTCCATCTTCTTCCTGATCTCCTCTTCCGATTCACCCTGGTCCGGTGCGAGACTGTCCAGCTCACGCTGAAGTACATGGAGCACGAACTCCTCCGGCGATGAGTAACCCCCCGCCTGGGAGACCTTCCTTATCCTCTCCATGGAGGCTTCGTCGATCTTGAGCTTCATCTTCGCCATGGCGGCTCCCTCCTTATATCCTGACCCTGAGAAACCTTGCACCGGCAAGGGCGGAAAGCATGGAGAACACCAGGAAGACGGCTATCCATGACCAGTGCCATCCGAATATGCTGTAATCCCTTCCCGCCAGCGAGTACCACCCGGAGTCCGGACCTCCGGGAACCCGCCGGACCACCTGGACATGGGGCGTGAAGAGGTTCCAGAGGGAAGGCGTGGCGTCAAAGCCCCTGAGAACCCTGCTTCCGTTCCATTCCCCCGTCCTGCCTATTTCCGTCGCAGTACCGTTCAACAGCAGAGCCGCATCGGCCCTGCTCTCCGTAACGACTCTGAAACTTGCCTGGTTCAAGGTCTGAACCATGACCAATGGAGGGATCAGCCTGGCACCGGTAACCTGTACCAGTACATCATCCCTTCCGGGAAGTTCATCCCGGAACTGGACGGTAACCGTGACGGGCACATGCTCGTCCATCCCTTCAGCACCGTACCTGGCCTCCAGCTGTCCCCAGACGAGCATGAACGGCACGGCCATGACAAGTAGCGGCTTCAGGAGGTAGGAGAGATATACGGTGTTGCTCCAGATGAGCCTTCCCGCAAACCTGAGAACGGTGCCTGGACTGCTGACGTGAAGGAGTATGCCCAGGATCTCGCCTCCCATCCTTCTTCTCAGATCTGCGATCTTCTCCTGGTCGGACACCATCTTGAATACGGCTATCATCCCGATCCCTGAAAGCAGGGAGACAAGCAGGAGACCCCAGAAGGCCGGGAAACGGCCCAGGGGATAGAGAAGGGCGTCGAACAGTGCGTTCAGTACAACGGACGCTGTTCCCAAGGCCTAACTCCCGTCTTCCCGGAATACGTCACGACCTCCCTGTGGCAGGACGGGGACATCGAAGAGCCCGGCTATGCTCCTGCCCATGTCCTTCAGATCAGGATCATCGATCACGGGCCTCACTGTGGTGAGAAAGGTGCAGGGAACCGCTGAGGGGTCTATGCAGTGCGTGCCGCTCCAGGGATCCAGGTTGTCCGTCACCACTTCCTCTGGGTAGCTGCCCAGGGTCGTCTCCCAGGATGCCCTGTAACCCCTGGCGTAACCTATTATCATATCCGGGGCGTAGGGGGGAAGCGGACCGGGGAGTGTCCGGGAAGTTATATAAGCGTTAGTGATAACTCTTCTTCCGCTGGCGGGATCCGTGACGGATTCCAGGTCTCTCTTTAACCTGTCGAGCAGGTCAGGAACCTGTTCCGGCTCTACCGATCCGTCGATCTCCCTGCCGCTCCTGTTCAGGTAGAGGCCGTTCAGTCCCAGCCCGTAAGCGGCCGTGGAACTCCAGTCGATTGCGGCGAACATGTCCCGTTCCCTGTCCTGCTGCGAGGTGATGCTTGCGTAGCCGTTCACCGCGAGCCAGGTGTTAAGGTTGAAGGACCGGTTGAATGGTGCGAAGCCATGGTCCGACATGACTATCACTTCTGTGGATCCGTCCCTTGCGTCGAGAGCCTGCCCTATCACCTGGTCCATCTGCCTGTAGAGCTCCCTCACGGCGCCCTTGAACCTGGGATCGGTGCTGGCGTGAAGCGGGGAGCCGGGATCAAGACACCTGAAGAACATGTGGACGTTAAGGTCCAGGGAGCTGAAATAGAAGAACAGGAGGCCTTCCCTGAACCTGTTCAGCTCACTGTGGAACAGGCCCAGTCTTTCTTGAAGGACTATCCATGCCTGCTGAAGGTACTCATCATCGTCCAGTACCCCCCTTGAGAGGGCTTTTGTGTCCTCCGGGAAACCCTGTGTGTAGAAGGCACCGAGATGCCTGGCCAGATCGCTGCTGAGATCCGGGGGATTCGATATGGGAAGGGCGGGGTCCAGAGGATCCATGTTGATGGGCGTCATGTACAGCTTCAGCTTCGGGGACACTTCCTTCGCGTAGAACCTTACGATGCCGTGGATTGAAGAAATGTGGGGAATGGCATCGAAAGCGATCCTGAGCCAGCCGCTCCACTCACCTGCGGCCAGAACGGTGGACTCACCCCCAAGGTCTATGCGGAGGGCGTCCGCCTCCCTGTCCACCCAGACCCTGGCCGATATCTCCATCTGAGGGTTTCCGGCCTTCATCGAATTCTTCGGACCCCTTATCGTGCATTCGTAGCTGCCGTCACCATAATCCCTCACGGGGACCACGATGCCTCCCGAGGTATCATCGGTGATGGACCTGGCGTCGTCGGTGAAGAACGTGAAGCTTCCCTGGCTTCCCCTGAGATCCGGGGTCCCAAGTCCCGAGAGGATCCTGGCCCTGCCCCTGTCCGGGGGAAAATCCACGGGCAGCTTAATCATGGAGACCGGTATTCCCTGGTCCGTGAGGCTTGTCCAGAAGGGTTCGCCCTTTCTGAGAAGCTCCACCCTGGCGCCTGCCAGAGGAAGTCTCCAGTCCCCGAGGCTAAGGACCCTTTCAGGCTCCAGCACCCTTGAAGTGGAGAGGTAGGGGATCCTGGTCTCCGGGTCCCTGTGTATGAAATCGAATATTCCGTGAACATCGGGACCGTATCCCGTGATGAAATTGGACCAGGCGACGGGACTCTGGGGAGGGTTGCTCGTCCCAAGCCTGTGGATACCGCCTCCTGCCGACATCAGCCTGGCGGCGTTGGGCATGACCCCCTCGTTGATGAACCCCCTGACCAGGAAAGGGTCCATGCCGTCTATTCCAAGGACTATCACCCTCCTGGCGGGGACCGTGCTGCGGGCGCAGCCTGTCTTCAGTGCAACGAGGGCCGCAGGGGATATCGCTGCAAGTTTAAGGAAATCCCTTCTTTTCATTCCCGTTCCTCCTCCGGGAGCAGCGACCTTCCCTCCATATAGGACGGTGGCCGTATTCCCAGGGCCATGAGCACGGTAGGGGCAACATCTATTATACCGGCATCGGAACCGTCCAGCTGCAGACTGGAGGCCAGGGTGCCCGGCACCAGGGCATGATCGTGGCAGTGATCTCCGTTCCAGTGCCTGTCATTGGGGTACAGAACCCTCTCACCGACTCCTCCGGTGACGCAGCTCCATCCCGACCTGTAGCCCTTCACCGTACCCACGATGAGATCGGGGGCATCCTTGGCGTAAGGGCCGTTGTATACCTCGCCAGCCGTATAGACGGCATTTACAACACTTGTTCCGTCATCGTCCCTGAGCTTCATCAGCTTCTCCGAGATCTCTCTGAGAAGTTTTTCGGCCTCGACGCCCGATTCGACTATTCCGCGGGCTTCCCTTCCTCTGAGGTTGAGCATTATGCCCGCAAGACCCATGGACCATGCCCTGGTCTTTGACCAGTCGACTCCCTTGAAGGAGGTCTCCACTTTCCGGACGCCGTCCTCCAGGACAAGGTAGCCGTTCTCAAGCAGCCATCTGTTGAGATCGACACATGTATGAAAGGATGTGAAACCGTGGTCGGACATCACCACCAGCATATCCCTGCCACCGAGCCTGGACATGGTCTCACCGATGAGCCCGTCCATCCTCCGGTACATCTCGTTCATGGGAGTGCCGGTCCCGTGTCCCTCCGACCAGAACATGTGCTGTATCCTGTCTGAAGTGTCGAAGACGCAGACCACCAGCCCGGAGGCATTGTGCTGTAGAGCGTCGAAGAACATCAGCTCCCTCTCATGGAAGATGGACCAGGCCTGATGAAGGAAAGTCCCGGCGGAAATGGCCCCGTTGCTCAGGGCCCATGTGTCCTCGGCCAGCCCAAGGGTCGCGTAGGGACCGTATATCCCGGCCAGGTACCTGCAGTAGTGCACCGGATGGGAAATGGGCACCGAAGGGGAGAGGGGGCTTACGTTCAGGGCAGTGGAGTACAGGACCGGTGATCCCGAATCATCTTCGGAGACACAGAACCTGGTTATTCCTCTGACCTTGCCTCCGCCGGCCCTGAAGACCAGCTCAACCCACCGGGACAGCTCACCGGGGACAAGTTCAAGAGTATGGTCGCACACTGTTATCGTGAACCTGTCACGGCGGCGCTGGAGCCTGATCTCCACCGAGGCGGGAGCCCCTTCATCGGTTTCCGGACCGGGGAGTTCCCCGGACCAGCCCTTGCCTTCGAGCTTCGTCAGTTTCTTCCAGAGCCCTCCTGTGAAACTCTCCTCCGGCTTTTCGCATGAGAAGAGAGTATAGCTCCCCTGGGTACCCCTCAGGTCGGGTACGCACATCCCGCTGAGCAGATGGCCGTCAAGGGGCTCCGGGGGATAGGTAATGGGAACCCTCAGGACCGTGGACCGCAGACCGTAGTGCTTCAGTATCCCCCAGAACGGCCTGCTCTTGCGAAGCAGGGTGATGAATGGTCTTCGGGCGGTCTTCCGGAAGGGCCAGATACCTGACCTTGAAGTCGCCGATCCGGTCCTTACCGAAGAGAGCATCGGTATGTACCTCTTCCTGTCCGGTGCCAGAAAATCGAATATCCCGTGCCTTCCGGGGTTTACGCCGGTCTGGAAGGAGGACCATGCCACCGGCGAGATCCCGGGGCACGTGGTCCGCATTTCTGTAAATGACCCTTCACTGGAAAGCCTTGCCAGGTTCGGCATTTCACCATTGCCCATTAGCTCCCGGGCTATCTCGGGGGAGAGTCCGTCCAGACCCAGGATTACAACCCTCCGGACCCTTCCCCTGTATTCCCTTCTTCTCTTCCTGAAGAGCCTGAGGAGCATGTTGACGGGCCAGAGGAGCGCGGAGAGCAGAGAGACCACTATAGCGTTGATGAACACAAGGAAGGAAGTGACTATGCCGAAACCGGCACCCGGTCCGACGTATGCGGAGGCGGAAGCCGCCGCAAGCAGCAAAGCGATGATAAAAAGGGGAAACCGGCGGCTGCCGGTTTCCCGGTCTTCCGTAAGAATATCCAATCCTCCTGATCAGGCCCCAAAACGGAATACAAGGGTATTCTTCCGCCAATAAGCTTCAGTAACGCTGTCGATCTACCAGTAATACCGTCAATCTACCGAAATATAACAGATTTGCTTATCTTTCAGTTCCTGTTAAGGTAATATCACACGTTCCAGGGTCAGGAAAAAGATGCCGGACGAAAAGAACGGGGATCGGCCGTAATGAGCAGAAGGATAGGAATAGACATGGGCTCCGTGAGCACCAAACTGGTCCTCATGGACGATGACCGTATTGTCTCGGCCTTCTACAGGAGACATCACGGAAAACCAGTCGAGACGCTCATCGGCATTCTGTCGGACCTCGAGGGATGGGAGGGGTGCGCCGCTTCCTTCACGGGAAGTGCCGCAAGATCCGCCGCCACTGTTGCAGGATGTTCCACGGTCAATGAGGTGGTCGCTCTGGCCGGTGCCGTTCCCCTGTACTGCCCTGAGGTCAACTCGGTGATAGAGATGGGAGGCCAGGACTCCAAGCTGCTTCTCTTCAGGCAGACACGGGAAGGACCGGTCTTCGACGACTTTTCCATGAATTCAGTCTGCGCGGCAGGAACAGGGTCCTTTCTCGACCAGCAGGCCTCAAGGCTGGGGCTGGACACCGAGGAACTCGGGGAGCTGGCCCTTCAGTGCGGTCACCCACCCAGAATAGCCGGCAGATGCAGCGTCTTCGCCAAATCGGACATGATACATCTTCAGCAGATCGGGACGCCCGTCTCCCACATTGTGGCGGGGCTCTGCTTCGCGGTGGCAAGGAACTTCAAGAGCTCCATTGCGTCGGGCCGTGACTTCCGCCCCCCGGTGGCCTTCGTCGGTGGCGTGGCGGCCAACATGGGAATGATAAGCGCTTTCAGGGAGGTACTGGGAAAGGACTTCTACGATCTTGTAGTGCCGGAGCATTTCAGATGCCTGACGGCGGCCGGGGCCGCCATGACCGCTGATGACGGCGAGAGGGCGGTCATCGACAGGTCATACTCCCAGCACCTGATGAATTCCAGGACCGCTCCAGGCGAAACGGAGGGGCTGCCTCCCCTGGCTCCCTACGAGATACCCCACCCCGGGATGCCCGGACAACCCGCCGATACTGATGAGCCGGTCTACATAGGCATAGATGTAGGCTCCATCAGCACGAATCTCGCAGCCGTGGGACAGTCGTCAGGCGAACTCCATGCTTCCGAGTACCTCATGACCGCGGGCAGGCCCCTGGAGGCTGTGAAGCAGGGACTGTCCAGACTGGCCGCCACTCTGGGAAGGGACAGGAAAGTGCTCGGTGTGGGCACCACCGGATCAGGACGCTACATGACAGGCGATTTCGTTGGAGCCGATGTGGTCAGGAACGAGATCACGGCCCAGGCCAGGGCGGCTGTGGAGATAGACCCCGATGTGGACACGATATTCGAGATAGGCGGACAGGACTCCAAGTTCATTTCCCTTCGCCGGGGCAGGGTGGTGGATTTCGAGATGAACAAGGTCTGCGCAGCGGGGACCGGCTCATTCCTCGAGGAGCAGGCCGAGAAGCTGGGGCTGGACATCAGGGATTTCGGTCCGATGGCCGTCAGCGCCAAGTCCCCCTGCAGCCTGGGGGAACGCTGCACGGTCTTCATGGAGAGCGATGTGTTATCGCACCAGGCGGATGGAGCCTCGGTGGACAGCATCGTCGCCGGCCTGTCCTATTCCATCGTCAGGAACTACCTTCACAGGGTCGTTGGAGAGAAGAGCATCGGCAGCAGGATATTCTTCCAGGGTGGCACCGCGTTCAACACCGGCGTCGCGGCGGCATTCAACGCCGTCCTTGGAGATAAGACTGTGATCATACCCGAGAACCATCATGTTACCGGAGCGATAGGGGCCGCCCTGCTGGCATGTGAGGAGATGCCCCCCGGACCTTCAAGCTTCAAGGGATTCAGCCTGGCTGAGGAGAACTACCGGCAGGAGAGCTTTGTCTGCAGCGGCTGCCCGAACAGGTGCGAGATACACAGGGTCACCCTCCATGAAGGGAACAGTCTCTTCTACGGCGGCAGGTGCGAGAAGTACG
>CAZXEF010000037.1:0-16533 GCA_964639605.1 uncultured bacterium
AGGGATCGATGTGGATCCCGAGAAGCCCCAGTTCATCTCAAAGGGTCGGAGCTACATCAAGCATATCCCTTCAGAGAGTATAGCCGAAGCGATAGGGACCGGTCTGCTGCGGACCACAACCGATTTTTCAATGATGAAGGACTCCGACGCCGTAATAATCTGCGTTCCCACACCTCTGGGAAAATCCAGGGAGCCTGACCTGAGCTACGTCATCAGCACCGGCAGGGAGATTTCGAAGTACCTTCAGCCCGGGCAGCTCGTGGTCCTGGAGTCAACCACATATCCCGGGACCACTCGTGAACAGCTCGTCCCGATCCTGGAGGAGAGCGGACTCAAGGCGGGAGTGGACTTCTTTGCCGCCTTCTCTCCCGAGAGGGAGGACCCTGGCAACAAGAACTTCTCCACCAGGACCATACCGAAGCTCGTAGGAGCACTTACCGCCGAGGGAGCGGATGCAGCGAAGCGGGTCTACTCCTGCGCCGTTGATAATGTGATCACAGTGAGTTCTCCCGAAGTGGCCGAGATGGCGAAGATAACCGAGAACACTTACAGGGCGGTGAACATAGCACTGGTGAACGAGCTGAAAATGCTGGCAACCAGGATGGGGGTCGACATCTGGGAGGTCATCAAAGCCGCCTCCACAAAACCATTCGGCTTCACACCCTTCTATCCCGGTCCCGGACTCGGGGGACACTGCATACCCATCGATCCGTTCTACCTGACCTGGAAGGCCCACCAGTTCGAGATGCCCACCAGGTTCATAGAACTGGCCGGCGAGATAAATACAGCAATGCCGGATTTCGTCGTGTCAATGATTACAAAGGCGCTGAATGACAGACGGAAGAGCGTGAAGGGCAGCAGGGTCATCATACTGGGAATGGCCTACAAGCCTGACATAGACGATATCAGGGAGACACCGGCACTCAAGGTCATGGACGGGCTGCTGGAACTGGGCGCCGAAGTGGACTACAACGATCCTTATGTAGGCAGCATAGGGCAGACGAGGCAGACCAGCCGCAGGCCGGTTTCCGTTGACCTGACGGAGGACGCCCTGGCAGGTTACGACTGTGCAGTGATAATCACCGATCATTCCTGCTACGATTACCAGTGGATAGTTGACAACTCGTCCCTTATTGTAGATACAAGAAACGCATGTTCCGAAATCTCAAGGGGGATGGAGAAAGTAGTCAAGGCATGAGGTTATCCGCAGTCGTCATCCTCGCGGCATTTGCGGCCGCTTCCGCCTCCGGGCTCGAAAGGTACACCGTCCCGGGTGTGGAGACCGATGAGGTCCTGATGAGCATTCACGTTTGGGGAGAGGTTCGCAGTCCAGGCACATACCTTGTGCCCGTGGAAGCAGATCTCATTGCCGGCATATCCGCGGCTGGAGGCCCCACTTCCATAGCGAAGCTGAGCGATGTCAGGATAGTGTACGATGATGCCGAAGTGAGGTACGACCTCGACCGCTTCCTTGATGCCGAAGGCGATCCTGTCCCCAGGCTGAGACCCGGGGCTACCATTCACATACCCACCCGCGGGTTCGAGTGGTGGAAGGAAGTCATAGACTTTTCCTACAAGATCATAGTGGCGGTTAACCTAATATGGATAATGTCGGAGCGCTGAGGGTGTCGGAACGATGAACGACAGAGCCCTTCAGGACGAGCGGGAATCCATAGACATATCCGAGTACCTGTGGCTGCTGTACCACAACAAGTGGGTCATCCTCGCCTTCCTCGTGGTGTCCGTGGTGGCCAGCTTATGGATCACCGCCAGGACCAGGCCGGTCTACAGGTCTTCCGCCACCTTCATCTACGACCTCAGCAGCAGCATGACCCAGACCCTGAACATGTCGAACGTCCTCTGGTTCCAGATGGACCCCATGAGGAACAACCAGATACAGATAATCCACAGCAGGAGCATGGCAGAGGCCGTAGCCGACTCCATCCTGAGGTCGCCCAACACTGACAGTCTGCTGACGCTGCTGTATGCGGACCTGGAAGTTCCTCAGGACAATCTGAGGGGATCACTGGTGGGGCTGGTCAGGGGCAGCATCTCCGTCAGCAATATGAAGGACACGGATTTCTTCGTTCTCTCGGCCACCGGTTATTCGCCTGCAGCTTCAGCTACAATGGTCAACCTGGTGGTTCAGACCTACTTCAAGAAAAACCTCACCGACACCAGGGGAGAGAACACCATGGTCAAGCTGTTCCTTGCGGAGCAGCTGGAGTTCATATCAATCGAACTGGCAAGTGCTGAGGATTCGCTGACCAACTTCAAGGAAGAGCACGGGATCGTCAGCCTCAGCACCGAGACTTCCCAGATAGTCCAGAGCCTCTCCTCTTTCGAAACATCCGCCGCCAGATCCAGGACGGAACAGGGAGCGCTTGAAGCCCAGAGGTCATACTTCGAAAGTCAGCTGGAAGCTGGAAGATCGGAACTGGCGGAGGATATCGCCAGCACGAATTCCGCTCTCATATCGCAGCTGGAGAGCGACATAGCCACGCTGGAGGCTACCAGGGCCTCCCTCGTTTCCAGAGGGACCGTTGAGGAGGAAGATGTCATCCAGGACCTGGACAGCCAGATATCTGCCAGGAGAGAGGCACTTGCCCGGGCTCTCAGGGAAGTGGCATACAACCGTTACCCCTACAGCCCTGCACAGTCCCTTCAGAATATTGTCTCCGAGATGGCTGGAATAGAGGCGGAACTCAGGGCCGAGAGGATCAGGGAATCGGTTTTCAGGTCGATCATCGCAGACCTCGAGGACAGCATCTCGGTCCTGCCGGAGCTGGAACTCCGTCTGGCGAGGCTCCAGAGGAACTGGAACGTCAGCGAGGACATCTATCTGCTCCTGCGGACCAAGTACGAGGAGGTAAGGATCGCCGAGGCGGGACAGATAGGGAATGTCACCATAGTCGACACCGCTCTTCCCGGAGGGATGATCAAGCCCAACAGGAGACGTAACCTCATCCTGGGCATATTCGCCGGGCTGGCAGCCGGCGTGGGCTTCATCTTCCTGAAGGAGCAGCTTGATTCCTCGGTAAAGAACCCCGAGGACATCGAGCATCTCGATATTCCCGTTGTCGGCGTGATTCCCAAGGTGAGCAGGTCCGATGTCCTCACCAGCGAGGGAAAGCAGGGGCTCATCATGATGACGGCACCCAGACAGGCGGCCAGCGAAGCATACCGCGACCTGAGGACCAGCCTTCGTTTCAGCGCCACTGACAGTGAGATGCACTCGATCCTGGTCACAAGTGCAGGACCGAGGGAAGGAAAATCAACCACCGTGGGCAACCTGGCTGTAGCGTTCGCCCAGACAGGCTCAAGTGTACTTATAGTCGATACTGACATGAGGCGACCTGTGATGCACAAGATCTTCAATGTTCCCCGGGAGCCAGGGTTCTCGGAGGCCATGGCGGGTCTCAGCCCGGTGGAGGAGGCAATAAAGCCCACGGGTGTGGAGAACCTCTCTGTTCTCACCTGCGGCTACATACCACACAACCCGTCGGAACTGCTGGGAAGCGGCAGGTTCAGGGAGTTCCTGGCCAGGCTGGAAGAGGAATTCGACATTGTGATCCTTGACAGCCCTCCGGTGGCGGTGGTGACCGACCCCATAGTGATCAGCCCCGAGGTGGATGCGACGCTGATGGTCGCAGGAGTCAAGAAGATCGACCGCAAGGTGCTGAAATCCGCCTGGGACAAGCTGAAACGGGGCACCGGCCGGTGCGTGGGAGCGGTCCTCAACGGCTTCGATCCAGCCAACGTCTACACATCCTACAGTTACTACTCCTACAAGTATCACTACTACTATCAGGATGATGTGAAGAAGAAGCGCAAGACCAAGGACCTCTCCAGAAAAGGATCAGCGAAGAGGAACTGACACCGGTGCTGCTGCTCCTTTCCGGGTACGCCGAATCCATTACATGATATACCATTATTAAAGCACTTCAATGTCCTGCAGAATCCACTGCGGGGTCCCAATCATATAAATAATTGATTTTCAACAATATACCTTATCATTGTTCTTCAACTCGATGACAATGTGGGATGATACCCCATGAAATGGGTTGACAGTGGGAAATTGTGGGATAGAATTGAGCAGGAGGGCAATGTATGAATGAGTACACCGGCAGGCATATCCACACACTGGACGACAAGGGAAGGGTAAGTGTCCCCGCCCAGTTCCGCAGGCAGCTTCCCAAGGAAGGGCTGTTCATCGGGAAGGGCATGGAGGGAAGCCTTATTCTCTACCCGCCGGAGAAGTGGGAGAAAGTCAGGGACGGTCTCGCATCTCTCTCCAGGAACATCAGGAGGAACAGGGATATCATTCGGGAGTTCTCCCAGTTCATCAGGCCGGTGAACATAGACGGCCAGGGGCGAATATCAATTCCCGCCGACCTAATCGAGATGTCGGGGATAGACCATGAGGTGGTGTTCCTGGGAATGCTGGACTCCATCGAGATATGGGCCGCAGACAGGTACAGCGAGCGGAGTGGTGAGCAGGTGTCCTCACTTGAAGAGGCTATCGAGGACATCGACATAGACATCTACTGAGTTGGAATCTCTCCCTTTTCAGGAGGCCTGGTTTCAATGTTCGCAGAAAGAACCGTGACGGACAGCGGGTTTGTTTTCCACGATGGAATGATGATGCCCCCCCATGTTCCCGTCATGGCCGATGAGGTGACTCTGTTCCTTTCCGAAGGGAAACAGGACGGTCTGATCGTTGACGGGACAGCAGGTGTCGGAGGCCATCTTTCCAGACTGCTCCCTGCCCTCCCGGGAATGGAGTTCCTTGCTGTGGACCGTGATCCGGCAGCCGTCTCGATACTGAGGAGCAGGTTCAGCGATCAACCGCGGGTAACGGTCAGACATGCAAGTTACAGCGAAATACCACTGATCCTCGAGGAGATGCGGCTTGGCCCCGCTGCTGCAGCGCTCTTCGACCTGGGGCTCTCGTCCCTTCAACTTGACGATCCTTCCAGGGGATTCTCGCATCGGTACGACGGGCCTCTGGACATGAGGTTCGACGGTACCGAGGGGGATACCGCCGCCCGGCTGGTCAACGGACTTCCCGAGAAGGAGCTTGCAGACATCATCTACAGGTTCGGCCAGGAGGGACGGAGCAGGAGGATCGCGGAAGCCATAGTAAGGAACAGACCGGTGACCGGTTCCCGTGAACTGGCTGACATCGTCAGCAATGTGGTCCGGGGAAGATCGGTCAAGGTGCTCTCCAGGGTATTCCAGGCTCTCAGGATCGCCGTCAACGGTGAAATGGAACAGCTCGACTCTCTCCTTGAAGGATTGCACCGGTGGACCGGGTCCGGCGCCAGGATAGCCTTCATAACGTTCCACTCCCTGGAGGACAGAAGGATCAAGCTCCTTTTCCGTGATGACCCTGCCTACCGGCAGAACTCCCCCAGATGGCTTGTGCCTGGAGAAGAGGAAATGGAGCGGAACAGCAGGGCCAGGTCAGCCAGGCTCAGGATGGGCATCAGGACATGAGGGCCGGCATGAGGAGGACCATCCTTGTGATCGCAGCGGGATTCCTGCTTCTTCTTGTACTTGAGGCCGGCATTTACAACTGGAGGCTCATACTGGCCATGCGGTACAGGGACCTTGCCGAGCAGAGCCGCCAGCTTAGCTGGAGGAGGGACGAACTGCTGGTGGAGAGAGCCGCACTCCTTAGCCCCGAAAGGCTTCAGACTGCGGGTATGGAGCTCGGGCTGTCACCGGTCCCATTGCAGAGGATTTCCGTATTCTCGCCCCATGGACCATCAACAGGAGGTGAAGCCTATGTCTGCATGGAGCGGTGAGATATCGCCGGAAAGGCGCTCCGCCAGACTGAAGGTGCTGATGGTCACGGCTTCCATAGGCTTCCTGATAGTCTCGGGAAGACTCCTGAACATACAGGTCGTCCATCACGAGAGCTACGCCAGAACAGCCAGTATGCAGCATACCACACTTATCGATGTGGAAGCGAGACGGGGCAGGATACTTGACAGGAACGGCTACCTGCTTGCGGGGAACAGGACGGTGGCCACATTCCAGGTCTACTGGCCCCAGGTCCCCGAGAGTGAGGAACCGCTTGTGGACAGCCTCATCTGCAAACTGGGAGACCATGGGATCGTCGAACCGGGAGGTTCCTACCGATGCGGCAATCAGATCCTGGCTATCGATGTTCCCTTCGAACTGGCAACGGCCATCATCAACTCAGGACTGCCCACGGGGGTCAGCGTTCATCTTCAGCAGGAGAGGACCTACCCTATGGGTGACCTCGCCGCAGGGATCATCGGCAGGTGCAGCGGTGAGAACTCCGAGGGTCTGGAACAGTGGTTCGACCCGGCGCTCCGCGGGACAGACGGAAGGCTCTACATGGAAAGGAGCGCTTCCGGCAGGTACAACCTCATCGATCCTGATGCCCTTAACATCCCAGTAGTAGACGGGCAGGACATCATGCTCACCCTGGATTCCAGGTTTCAGTGCATTCTCATGGAGGAGCTGGAGAGCGCCCTGACTATGTATGGGGGCAAGTGGGCTGCCGCGATCCTGGTGGACCCCGGAAGCGGAGAGATCCTTGCCGCCGGCAGCGTGCCGGTAAGGTCCGAGAACGGGTCCCTGGCCATGAACCACTGCTTTCAGGGCTATCATGAGCCCGGTTCGACATTCAAAGTTGTGACCTACGCCGCCTGCATCGAGGAGGGGCTCATAAGCGCCGATGCGACATTCAACTGCAGTGACGGGTATATAGATGTTGCCGGAGACAGTATCTCCGATGCCCATAGGCTGGGAGTCCTCACCAGGGACGAGATCATCATCAATTCCAGCAATGTGGGCACTGTGATGCTGGCCCGGTCGCTTACGGACTCCACACTGTGCAGTTACTGCACCCGTTTCGGTTTCGGCCTCAAGACGATGGTCGAGTACCCCGACGAATCCAGGGGAATACTGCCCAGGCCCGGTTCTGCGGGATGGTCCGGGGTCTCCTCCGCCCAGATAGCAATAGGCCAGGAAGTAACGGTGACACCGCTTCAGATGGCCATGGCCTACAGCATTGTAGCCAACGGCGGGACCCTCTTCTATCCCAGACTGCTCCAGGCCAGCAGGCAGGGGGATACCTGGGTACGTGAGAGTTCCATCGTCAGGTCCCACCCTCTCTCAGCTGAAACTGCAGCTACCATACGTCGCACGCTGAGGGCCGTGGTGGAAGAGGGAACGGGTGCGAGCGCATCCGTGGAAGGTGTGGCGGTGGGAGGAAAAACAGGTACCGCGGAAAGGCTCAGCGGAGATTCCGGATATCTCAGCGCATTCGTGGGTCTTGTGCCGGCGGAGAACCCGAGTTTCGTACTCACCGTGGTGATCGACGGACCGGAGTACCAGTACCGCTGGGGAAGCGCCTCAGCAGCTCCGGTATTCTCCAGGATGGTGACCCGGATCCTGGCTGTGGAGCCATGTCTTGCACTGGGACGGGGCGGCTGCGTCAACGACCTCATGGCGGCGGTGATCGAATGAGGCTGGCAGATATTCTCAGGGGTACTGGTATCTATGTTCCGGCGGACCTTGGTGAACTGGATATAGTCTCGGTCCAGGAGGACTCGAGGATGGTGGCGCCCGGGACCCTCTTCGTAGCTGTCAGAGGTTTTTCCACAGACGGTCACGTCTATATCGAACAGGCCCTTGAAAGAGGGGCATCTGCGGTGATATCGGAGGAAACCCTCGAAGGCGATCCAAGGATCCTCGCGAACCCCGGGGGCAACAACAGGATGCTCCTTTCGGCGATCTCCGCCGAGTTCTACCGTAAACCATGGAACGAACTCTCGGTCTTCGGGATCACGGGGACCAACGGCAAGACCTCCACCGCCAGGATGCTGCGATGGATACTGGAGAAGAACGGCATGAAGACTGGGCTCATGGGCACAGTCGGTCATCTGGTGGGAGGCCGGGAGATAGCGGCCTCCATGACCACCCCGGGTGCCCTTGAAACCGCAGGGCTGATGAGGCGGATGGTGGAGGCCGGGGACAGGTGCTGCGTGATGGAGGTTTCCAGCCATGCTCTTTCCCTCGGGAGAGTCGAGAGCGTGAAGTTCGATCTGACCCTGTTCACGAACATCACCCAGGATCATCTTGATTACCACCGTGACATGGACGAATACCTCCAGTGCAAGAAACATCTTTTCGACCTCAGGAAGAACGGGGGCAGTGCCGTTGTAGGGACCTATTCGGAAGGATTCCCCCTTGTTGAAGGAGGAGTCACTTTCGGCCTTCGGGAATGCGATGATTACAGTATCGAGGACATAGAGACCTCACTGGCAGGAATCTCCTTCCGACTGGTCTCGAAGGCATTTCCCCTGCAGGTGCGAATGCCGGTACCGGGCAGGTTCAACGTCTTCAACGCCGCCGGGGCTCTGGCTGCAGCGATGGAGAGAGGGATCGAGCCGGAAGCGGCGGCCCGGTCCCTTGAGGACTTCCCCGGCGTTCCGGGCAGGTTCCAGCCGGTGGATCTCGGTCAGGATTTCCTTGTGGCCGTAGACTACGCCCATACTCCCGACGCACTGGAAAGGGTTCTGGAGCAGGCTTCCCAGCTCACCGTGAACAGGGTCATCGCCGTATTCGGGGCCGGGGGTGACAGGGATAGAGCCAAGCGACCGGTCATGGGGCGGATAGCCGCGGACCTGGCCGACATCCTCATAGTCACCAGCGACAACCCCAGGACGGAAGACCCGAACATGATCATAAGCCAGATAATGAATGGGATCGGACCTGATGATGTCGGAAGGGTCACCGTGGAGCCTGACAGGAGAACCGCGATAAGGATTGCCGTGAGAGAGGCAAAGAGCGGAGATGTGGTAGTGATCGCCGGTAAGGGTCATGAGGATTATCAGATAATCGGCAGGGTGAAGATCCATTTTGACGATCGCGAAGAGGCTGCTGCCGCACTGAGGGAGGCGCTTGAATGATCACCCTCGGCGACGTCGCCAGGGCGGCTGATGGATGGGTATCACCAGTCAGCGCCCCGAGAACCGTGACCGACTGTGTCATCGATTCGAGGAAGGCCGGGGAAGGATCGCTTTTCTTCGCTCTGAAAGGCACTCACAGCGATGGACATGATTACGTCGAGGATGTGCTGAACAGGAACGGAATGGCCGTTATCTCGAGGGGAGGGGACCGGGAGGGTACCGTAAAGGTACGCAGCGTCGAAAAAGCCATCCTGGATGCAGCCGCGTGGAGGAGGAGCACTATCGGATGCAGGGTCGTGGCCGTCACGGGATCCAGCGGCAAGACCACCACAAGGAGGCTCCTGACCGCCGCCCTCGAATGCCGGTTCGGTGTCTACACCACATCGGGCAACCTGAACAACCATATCGGTCTCCCTCTGGTCATTCTCAACGCTCCGGAGAAGGACCCGGACGTCATGGTCCTGGAGATGGGCATGAACCATCCCGGAGAGCTGCTGGTGCTTGGCGATGTGGCCCGGCCCACCGATTGCCTGATAACCAACATCGGTCGGGCCCATATGGAATTCTTCAACTCCCTGGACGAAGTCGCCAGGGCCAAGTCCGAGATGATCGCCGCCACTGCACCTGGAGGATACTGCGTCATCCCTGCCGGCCAGGAGATACTGAAGGAGGCTGCCCTGCAGAGGAATCTCCGGACCGGGTTCTTCGGTGCCGGGGGGGACGCGTGGATCGAGATCGATGACGGGGGTGTCTGTGTTCTTCATCCATGGATGGTTCCCATGAAGCTCAGCCTCAGGGGCAGGCACAACTGCGTGAATGCGGCGGCGGCGGCCCTCATGGCCAGCCTGCTGGGTGTGCCTCCGGAAGCCTCGGTTGCGGCAATGTCCCCCTTGCCGCCCTCGGGGGGAAGAGGACGGATCGTCAGGACCGGCGGACTGGTGATAATGGACGAAAGCTACAATGCGAATCCCGATTCCACCCTGGCATGTCTCGATGTGCTGGACAGGACCTCAGGGAGGAAGGCTGCCGTTCTCGGTGACATGAGGGAGCTGGGAGAGGACGGTCCTGAGTTCCACAGGGAGGTCCTGAGGAAGGCTGATGCCCTGGGTCTTGAACTGCTGATACTGACGGGAAGCATATACGGTTCCGTGGCCGACGAGGTCAGGAGTACGGAAGTACTCCTCACTCCGGACTGGAGGGAAGCACTGATACTGCTCCGTGAACGTTTGAGGGGGCGGTGCACGGTGCTGGTGAAGGGATCCAACTCACTGAGACTGGGAGAGCTGGTCCGATCCCTGGAAGAAGGTGACTGATGCTCTACTGGATACTCTACCCGCTACGGGAAGCCGCTTCTTTCTTCAACCTGTTCGGATACATTACCTTCAGGGCGGCTGGCGCCACTTTTACGGCCATGCTGGTGGCCTTCGCTGCAGGACCCGCCGTGATAGGGTTCCTGAGAAAGCACCAGATAGGCCAGACCGTTCGGGATGACGGCCCTCAGAGCCATCTGAGCAAGGAGGGCACACCCACAATGGGCGGCCTTCTGATACTGGTAGCCGTGCTTCTGCCGGTGCTGCTATGGGGAAGGCTGGACAATCGGCTTCTGATGGTCGTCCTGATATCCACCATATGGATGGGTCTGATCGGCCTTCTCGATGATTACCTGAAGGTGATCAGACGCTGTCCGAAGGGGCTGGTGGGCAGGTACAAGCTGGCGGGTCAGTTCATTCTCGGGCTCGCGATCGGCATCTGGCTCTGTTTCACTCCGGTACAGCCTGGTACCTCGCCTGATCCCGCCGTCTTCCCCTCGGTCAGGACCATAGACCTTGATTCGACACAGGAAATAGATATCCGATCCACAGAGACCACGGTCCCCTTCATCAAGAGCGTCAGGGTCGACCTTGGATTGTTCTAAATACTGTTCGTGGCACTCGTCCTGGCCGGCACCGCCAATGCGGTCAACCTTACGGACGGCCTGGACGGGCTGGCCACAGGAGTGAGCCTTGTTTCGATACTGACATTCGCTGCAATGGCATACCTTCTGGGAAACGTCAACTTCGCTGAATACCTGCAGTTCTCATACCTGCCCGGAGTCGGTGAGGTTCTGGTGTTCGCCGGCGCAATGGCGGGGGCATGCCTGGGTTTCCTCTGGTTCAACGCACCCCCGGCATCGGTCTTCATGGGGGATACAGGTTCCCTTGCCCTGGGAGGGGCTATAGGCTCAATGGCGGTGGTCACGAGGAACGAACTCCTTCTCTTCCTGGTGGGCGGGGTTTTCGTGGCCGAAGTGATCAGTGTCGTCGTCCAGGTCAGCTGGTTCAAGAGAACGGGGAGAAGGGTGTTCAGAATGGCTCCCATCCATCACCATTTCGAGCTGATGGGGTGGAGGGAGAGCAAGGTAGTGGTGAGGTTCTGGATCATTGCCGCGATACTGGGGCTCCTGGGACTCACCACACTGAAGATCAGGTGATGATGGGATACTGGACTGACGGTGAAAAGATCATAGGAGTACTTGGCCTGGGAAAGAGCGGCAGGGCTGCAGCAGCTCTACTTCGCCTCCGCGGGTTCACGGTGCTGGGCCTTGACAGCAGCCCTGAAGTGGCGGAATGCGCTGACTGCAGCAGTGTCATCACTGGCAACGAAGATATTCTGAGGGCGCTTGAGAGCATTGACGGTATGGTCATGAGCCCCGGGGTGGACCCTGTTTCCGTAATCCCTGCAGCAGCCCGGGAGCTGGGCATCCCGGTTATAGGTGAGATAGAGCTGGCGTTCCAGAACTCCGACATCCCGGTCCTTGCCGTTACGGGATCCAACGGGAAGACCACCACCGTGGAGTGGCTGGCATATACTCTCAGTAAGGCCGGTCTGGATGCGGTGGCAGCCGGGAATACCGGTTATCCCTTCAGCACCGCCGTTATCGAGAAACCTGACGCCGACTGGGTCTCCCTAGAGGTCAGCAGCTATCAGCTGCAGACGTTGGAGACCTTCCGGCCCGAGGGAGCGGTCATACTGAACATTACTCCTGATCACCTCCAGCGGCACGGCAGTCTGCCCGAATACATCAACGCCAAGGCCAGGATATTCATGAACCAGCATGATGACGACGTCCTGATCCTCAACAGGGACGATCCCGGCTCCATACCCCTCTCCGGAAAGACCTCCGGGATCGAGTGGTACTTCTGTACCGGGGAAAGTGTCGAGACCGGAGCCTGCGTGAAGAACGGCACTGTCATCCTCACCGGTCCCTCCGGTGACAGACCCGTGATCGACGCGGGCAGACTCTCCATCCCCGGTGTCCACAACCTTTCCAATGCCCTTGCCGTGGTCTGTCTGGCGGCAAAGGCCGGTCTTGAACCCGATCAGATGGTGGAGGGTCTGTCGACTTTTCCCGGAGTACCCCACAGGATCGAGTGGATCATGGACCTTGAAGGTATTTCCTTCGTGAACGATTCCAAATCCACCAATCCTGATTCCCTGAAAGTTGCCCTGGAGAGTTTTACCCGGCCGGTGGTCCTGATCGCAGGCGGGCTGGCGAAGGAAACCGACTACGGGCATCTCAGGAGCCTGATCAGTGAGCATGCCAGAGCGGTGGTCCTGATCGGCAAGGCTGCTGAGATGCTTTCAGAGGCATGGTCCGGTGCGGCGCCTATATGGCTGGAGGGGGATATGGAACGGGCTGTGTCCAGGGCTTTCGGAGAAGCAGCGCCGGGTGATGCAGTGCTTCTTTCTCCCGGTTGCGCCAGCTTCGATCAGTACGCCAATTTTGAAGAAAGGGGAGAACATTTCAGAAAACTCGTGGAGGAACTGGCATGAGATACGTGAAACCGACTGCAGCCCGGAACGCCATGCTGCTGGCGGCGGTCCTTCTACTCATCTTCGGGACCCTTGCAGTGTTCACTGCCAGTTCATTCAAGTCCCTCCTTCTGACGGGTTCTGAATCCAGTACCCTCTTCCTTATTCCCCATATGAAGAAGATACTGGCAGGTATTATCGTCGGGCTTCTCCTGTACAGCGTTCCTCAGGAGGTGCTGAAGAGGTCCGCACCTTACTTCTATGGCTTTTCCCTCGTGCTTCTGGCGGGTCTCCTGGTGCTCAAGGGCTCGCGCTGGGCACCGGTGATCAACGGTTCCGCCAGGTGGCTGACCCTTCCCGGCGGATTCAGGATCATGCCCTCCGAGATCGCCAGGATCACATACGTTCTGCTGGCAGCCTCCCTTGTCTCCAGCGGTGTGATCCGTGCCAGAACCGGTCCGGGTGTATCATGGCTCACACTTCTTGCAGTCGTTCCCGCAGCGCTTGTTGCACTGCAGCCTGATTTTGCAGGGGGGATGTACATACTCATGGTGATGGCCGTGGTGCTGTTCCTGGCGGAATCGAGGTTCAGGGACATGCTCGTGCTTTTCCTCATAATGCTGGCCTTCGCTTCCGTTGTCGTCTTTTCCTCCGACTACAGGAGGGAGAGGCTGGTCAGCTGGTTCTCGCCCGGAGATGCTGCTGAAGCTTCCACTTACCAGCCTGAACAGGCCTGCATTGCCCTGGGCAGCGGGGGGCTGATGGGCAGAGGCATAGGCAGGGGAAGGCAGCAGCGGGGATTCCTGCCCGAGGCTTTCTCGGATTACATACTGGCCGTCATAGGTGAGGAGACCGGGTTCCTCGGAGTGCTTCTGATCCTTACCATGCTGTTCCTGCTGCTGATGTCCGGCTGGCTGATCGCCGACGGTGCGGACCACCTGTTCGGATATCTGGTCTCCGGGGGTCTGATGGCGTCGATTGCCCTTGGCATGTTCATTCACATAGCCGTTGTCACCAGGATGTTCCCCTCCACCGGCATGCCCCTCCCGCTGGTCTCATGGGGAGGTTCGAACCTCATGATCACCCTTGGAAGCCTTGGAATAGTGTCCAGGGTGGCAAGGGAAGGAGGCGGGAAATGAGGCTTACAATAGCCGGCGGCGGTACGGGAGGTCACATCAGCCCTGCCATAGCGGTGGGCGAGGCAGTCAGAGAGATGGACCCGGGTGCAGAGATCAGCTACATAGCCACTCCGAGACCCGTTGACCGTAGGATGTATGCCGACCTCGCGTATGCAGTACATGTTCTTGATCCACCCAGGGTCGACCGAGGTCTTACGGACATGATCCTGCTGCCTTACAGAGCCGTGCGCGAGTACACGAGGGCAAGGAAGCTTCTCCGCGGGATCGGCACCACAGTCCTTTTCGCCACCGGAGGTTACCCCTCCTTCTTCCCCCTTCTGGCCGCCCGCAGCCTGGGTATTCCTACCGCCATCCACGAGTCGAACAGCATACCCGGAAGGGCCAACAGGATGGCCGCCCGATTCGCTGATGTCGTCATGACGGGATTTTCCTCGGCATCGGGCAGGTTCCGTGGCGATACCTTATTCACAGGGAACCCTGTTCGTCCTTCAATGAAGAAGTACGACAGGTCCGATGCGCGCAGGGAGCTTGGATTGCCCGGCAATGCTCAGGTGGTGCTCTTCCTTGGTGGAAGCCAGGGGGCCAGGGCCCTGAACGACCTGGCCCTGAAGGCACCGGCTGAGATCCACCTGCTCCTGCAGTGCGGGAGCAGGGACCTGGACAGGGTCATGGGGTTGTACACAGGCGACCCTCGAATAAAGATCTTCGACTTCATGGACGACCCTGCACTGCTCTACTCCGCCGCCGACCTGGCGGTGGCCAGGTCCGGCGCCATGACGGTGGCGGAGCTGGCCTGGTTCAGGCTGCCGGCGGTGTACATCCCGTATCCCTTCGCGGCGGACGATCATCAGAGGTGGAACGCTGAGGAAGTTGCCTCGAAGGGTGGAGCGATCGTTATGGGACAGGACTCCATCTCGGCGGAGGTACTCTGGACCGGTGTCCTTGAGCTATTCAGTGACAGGGAGATACTTGAACGCATGAGTGGCGACCTGGCTTCGTTCATGCCTGAGAATCCAGCGGTCCTGATAGCGCGGACCGTGATGGAACTGGCTGAGGGGAGGGGCCGGAATGGCTGACAGTGCCCACCTGCTGGGGATCTGCGGCAGCGGAA
Organism: uncultured bacterium; assembly: GCA_964639605.1. Classification (GTDB taxonomy): domain Bacteria; phylum Fermentibacterota; class Fermentibacteria; order Fermentibacterales; family JCC-6; genus Aegiribacteria. The sequence continues at coordinate 14,994 of CAZXEF010000037.1, forward strand.
TGAGTTCCCTCGCCCTCTGGTACGCAAGCCGGGGCCACAGCGTCAGCGGTTGCGACAGGGATCCTGGAGAGAACCTGCCGGAGCTGGAGGAGGCCGGCATAAGGGTTTTTCATGAACACAGTCCCGCCCATGTGGAGGATTGCGACATTGTGGTGTACAGCGCCGCCGTCCCTTCGGACCATCCGGAGCTGCTTGAAGCCGGAAGAAGAGGTTTGAGGATACTCAGAAGGAGCGAGGCCCTGGCTGAGCTGGCCAACACCTCACACCTCCTTGCCGTGGCCGGTGCCCACGGAAAGACCACGACCACGGCTATGACGGGCTGGATACTGCAGGAGGCAGGCCTTGATCCCACCGTGATGGTCGGAGGCAGGGTGTCCGCCTGGGGCGGGAACTTCAGGGCGGGATCCCTGGTCACCGTTGTGGAGGCTGACGAATATGACAGGACCTTTCTGAGACTCAGTCCCGAAGCAGCCGCCGTGACCACATTCGCCATCGATCATCTGGAGTGCTACGGTACTCCTGAGGCTCTCTCCATGGCCTTTGGCGTGTTCCTTGAGATGACCAGGCCGGGGGGGACCGTGATAGTGCCGGCGGGTAACGTCGACCTTGCGGTGTGGGCGGACCGGATAGGGCGGACCGTGATCACGACGGGTCCCGATGGCGAGGTCTTCTGCAGAGGTATCGAAGGGACAGGCTGGGAACAGGAATATACCCTTGATGATCTCAGGGGAGTTCTTCCCGTGCCCGGAAACCATAACCTGCGGAACGCCGAGACCGCTACGGCGCTGGCGGGAACCCTGGGAGTGAGCCATGAGGAGTCGGTAGAGGCGCTGAAGTCGTTTCCCGGGGTCTCGAGACGACTCGAAAAGATCGGCAGCCTTGGAGGAACCCTGCTGCTTTCTGACTACGCCCACCATCCTGACGAGATCCGTGCCGCTCTGGAAACCGTGTCGAAACTCACTTCCGGGACCGTCGGCGTGATCTTCCAGCCCCACCTGTTCTCCAGGACAGCGGCCCAGGCCGGTGAGATGGGTGAAGCCCTTTCCATCGCCGGCTGGTCGCTTCTGCTGCCCATCTATCCTGCCCGGGAAGAGCCGTTACCGGGAGTTAGCAGTTCACTGGTGTCGGAAGCATGCATCAGGGCCGGAGGAGACAGCCTTACATGCGATCCCGGCGAACTTGAGGAAGTGCTTTCGCTCAGGAATGCCGATGTGGTGATCTTCATGGGCGCCGGAAGCGTGGACTCCATCGGTCGAGGGATTGCCGGGGCATCGGCATGAGGGGAAGAAGAATGACGATCTTCTGGGTCCTGCTGACATCCAGCCTCTGCGCTTTCGCACTTTCAATGGGATACAGGTGGTTCGAGAGAGGAGGCGCATTCGACCTGGATACAGTCAGGATCAGGGGCATCAGAAGAGCCGATTCCTCGGTGGTCTGCCAGGCGGTGCAGCCGCTCTTCGGGAGATCCATCTGGCAGCTGGACCTGACCCAGCTGCAGCGTACGCTGTCAGAAATACCCGGGATCGATTCCGCACGGGTC
>CAZXEF010000037.1:16543-19224 GCA_964639605.1 uncultured bacterium
CTGAGGACCCTGGTCCTGGAGCTGGATGTTTCGCAGCCTTCCTTCGCAATATCCGACAGTACGGGAAAGGCTGCGGTCTCCACCAGGGGGGAGATACTGCCTGACAGGTTCCTGAGTGACAGTCTTCCCGTGGTTGATGCCAGGGTGCCCGTCGGGTCGCAGGTCCTGCAGAGACTGGCCCTCTGGTTCGGCGGGGGAGGGATGGAGTGTGACAGCCTGCTTTTCAGCTACACTCAGCGTGGAGTGTCCGTCCTGGTTGATGGAAGATGCAGCGTACTCCTGGGCAGTGAGGACCTTACCGGCAGATGGGCCGGCTACCAGGTACTCTCATCATCAATGGGGGACATCGAGGATTTTCGTGAGGTTGATATGAGGTACTCGGGGCAGGCGGTTCTCAGGATGGCTCAGGCAGGCGCTGCGGGGGAGGCGATGCAGTGACCCAGGAAGTTTTCTCAGGGATAGATATTGGCAGTGACAGCGTTGTCTGCGTGATAGCGGAGGTGGATGAGGAAGGCGTCCTGCACATCATAGGTGCAGGCCAGTCAGCCACTTCAGGCAGCGTCCTGGAGGGAGTGATAGTGGATCTCCAGGGAGCGTCGCAGGCTGTTTCCCGCGCAGTGGCCGAAGCGGAGTCCCTGTCCTCCTGGAAGGTGACTGAAACTGCGGTGTCCATCAGCGGCTCCCATGTTAGGGGATTCCCCGGAAGGGGAACCGTGAATGTAGAGCGCGAGGACGAGTTCGTATCCGGCAAGGTGACGTGGATGGACATCGAGGACGCCCTGGAGACCGCTCAGCTCATCAAGCTCCCCCGGGAATCCATGGTCCTCCGGACCGAGAAGTGCGGATATACCATCGACGGATCGAGCATGCTCCAGAGACCGCCGGTCGGGCTCAGAGCGGAAAGACTCACGGCGGACATATACATGATAACGGCGGATCGCACTGCTGTACTCAATCTTGAACAGGTGATCCATGACGCCGGGATAGGTGTGAGTGCGATCTATCCCGCAGCTACGGCGTCCGCCAGGTCCGTTCTGACACGGGATGAGATGGAGATGGGCGTGGTTCTGGTGGACATCGGAGCCAGTACCACCGACCTGGCCGTATACCATTCCGGCGCCCTGGCCCATCTATCGGTGATACCTGTTGGAGGAGATTCCATAAGCATGGCCCTCCAGCAGATACGGATCCCCAGGCATGAGGCGGAGAGACTCAAGAGGGAGAATGTGGACCTTGCCAGGGGAAGGAAGGGACAGGACAGGGAGATCAGCGTGAGTACCTTCGGAGGCAGGAACACGGTCCCCGTTTCCCCAGACGCGGTCAATGAGATCGCCTACCGAAGCGTGGGAAGCCTGATGGGCGACATACTCTGCGAGCTGAGACAGGCCGGGATACAGGAATCCGATGTGCCGGCGGGTCTTGTCCTTTCGGGAGGAACTTCTCACCTGAAGGGTCTCGCCGAGGCCGCATCCCGGATCACGGCCCTTCCCGTGGAGGTCGGCAGGCCGGGCGGGGTCGATGTCTCCTCCTCCCTGATAGAGAACGCGGAGTTCGCCAACGCAGTGGGACTGGTACTGCTTTCGCAGGAGGAGGAGAATGAACAGGAGCAGAGGAACAGGAGCAACCCGCTTGGAAAAGCGGCATCACGGATAAAGGGATTGATAAGGAAACTGAGATGAGGAAAAAGGGAGGCATGATGTTACCTCAAGAGGACGGACCCAGGCTCCAGATAGTGGATGTCACCGAGGAATACCACGGCAAGCCCAAGATAGTCGTGGTCGGCATCGGTGGGTGCGGGTGCAACGCCATAGACAGGATGCTGGGCGCCGACATCATCGGCGTCGAGTACATCGCAATGAACACTGATCTTCAGGCGCTCCAGAACTGCGAAGCCGATCTCAAGGTCCAGCTGGGTCCGAAACTCACCGGAGGCCTTGGAGCCGGAGGGAACGTCGAGACCGGCGAAAGCTCCGCGGAGGAGAGCAAGGACGAGATAGTCGAGAGCATGCAGGATTGCAGCATGGTGTTCATCGCCGCTGGAATGGGCGGCGGTACCGGAACGGGTGCGGCTCCGGTAGTTGCCAGGATAGCCAGGGAACTCAGCGCCATAACTGTAGGTGTGGTGACCAGGCCCTTCGAGATCGAGGGAGCTGTCAAGAAGAACAGGTCGGAACAGGGCATTTCTGCCCTGAGAAAGGAAGTCGATACCCTGATAGTCATCCCCAACGACAGCCTCAGGCGTGAAGCCGGAGATGAGGAAACACTGTCCGACGCCTTCGATAGGGGCAACAGGACCCTGAAGGACGCAGTGGAGGGGATCGCGAACATAATCTCATCTCCCGGCCTGATGAACCTGGATTTCCAGGACATAAAGAAGGTCATAACCACAGGCGGAGGGGCAATGATGGGAACAGGCTGCTGCAATGGAGAGCACAGGGCCTCCGAAGCGGCCAGCCGTGCGATCTCGGATCCTCTTCTCGAGAATGTATCCATAGAGGGTGCCAAATCGCTTCTTGTGAGCATACAGGCTTCCTCCGCAATGAAGTTCTCCGAGTTCCATGAGGCGGTGGAGATTGTGACCAAGGCCGTGGGACCGCAGGCTGATGTCAGTCTCGGCACCAGCATCGTGGAGAGCATGGAGGACAGACTGAAGGTCACAGTGATAGCCACCGGTTTCGGCG
>CAZXEF010000038.1:0-6400 GCA_964639605.1 uncultured bacterium
ATTTCACCCGCCTTGAAGTCAGGGAGAAGCTGGATGTAGCGGGCTGGTCACTTCCGGATGAGGCTGGAAGGCCCACCATAGTCGACTACGACCCTTCCCGCCGGCCCTTCATGGAGATACTCATGACCATGGAGTCCGGCGACTGGACCGAAGTCACGGATTTTGCGAGACGTATCGTCACCACCAGGATCGACCAGGCTGAAGGGGTTGCAGGCTGCGAGATTCAGGGCGAGGCTGAACCTGCTGTTTTTGTCCGTCTCAGAGAGGGTGCCGTCGAGGAGCTGGAACTGGACCCGAACTTCGTGGCCCAGGCTCTTCAGGGAGCGAACGTATCAATGTCCGGCGGGCTTGTGAGGGATGGCCAGAGGGAGTTCTTCCTCTCCCTGGAGGGTGAGTTCTCGACCCTGGAGGATGTCGAGAACACTGTAATCGGGATCAGGGGTACGACCCCCGTACTGCTGAGCGATGTAGCCGAGGTGTCCCTGGGTGAAAAGCCCGTGACCGAGTGGGCAAGCTTCAACGGCGAACGGTGCCTGATAATCCGGGTGCGGAAGATGGCGGAGGCCAACACCGTTGAGGTGGCCCGTGAAGTGGAAGAACTCGTAGGAGAACTGAACAACGAGTATCAGTCCCTCAGCCTCAGTGTAATACAGAATGATGCGGAGTTCATCGAGGATTCCATAGGAGAGGTCATCGAGGCCCTCATCCTCGGGGGTATCCTGGCTTTCGGAGTGCTCTTCTTCTTCCTGAGGGACTGGAGAAGTCCTCTCATCCTCGGTCTTTCCCTTCCCCTGAGCATAGCCATCGCCCTCTTCTTCCTGTACATTTTCGGGGTCACGCTGAACATCATGTCCCTTGGGGGTCTTGCCCTGGGCACGGGTCTTCTCGTTGACAACGCAGTGGTGGTGCTGGAGGCCATCTACAGGCGGAGAGAGAGCGGGGAGAAGGCCATGGAAGGTGCCGATTCCGGGACTTCCGAAGTGGGCAAGGCGATAACCGCAAGCACCCTTACAACACTGATAGTCTTCTTTCCCGTGGTCTACATGGAGGGTATCACTAGCCAGCTGTTCCGTGACCAGGCACTGGCGGTTGGATTCGCCCTTCTTGCCAGCCTGCTGGTCGCCGTGACCATCATCCCCACGCTTACTGCCAGGATCAGACGGGTCAACCTGGGCACTGATGTGACCACGCGGTTCAAGGAACGCTACGCAAGCTTACTGGAAAGGCTTCTGAAACGTCCCTTCGCCATCCTGGCGGGTACGACAGCAGTGTTCCTGCTGTCTCTTGTAGTAGGGCTGGAGCTTCCCATGCAGCTTCTTCCCAGCACACCGGTGGACCAGCTGGAACTGTCCTACTCCGCTCCCATGGGAGCCTCCATGCAGCAGATCATCAACCTCTCGGCGGAAGCTACAGGGTTGGCCACCGAGTCAGGTGCGCAGTGGGTTTCCGGCCGGAGCGGAGTGCGCTCCGAGGAAGGCGTTGATGCTGTCCTAACTGCGTCATATCCCTCTCCTGAAGAGGCAACAGCGGCAATGCAGCCTCTGAGGAACGCCTGGAACTCCATGTTCAGCTTTCCTATCGCTGTGGAGAAGCGTGAATCGCTCCTGGGTGAGATACTGGGAGGGGGAAGTTCCTTTACCGTATACCTCGAGGGCGAGAACATCGAAGTGGACAGGCTGGCGGCAGAGGCTCTGGCGGCAATCCTCTCGGGTTACGAGGGTGTGGAATCCGCCGACATCCAGTTCCTTCCAGGCAAGCCCGAAATGGTGCTCGACCTGGACCAGGAACTGCTCAACCTCTACGGGCTGTCGGCCAATGATGTTGCGGACTTCGTGGAGAGCCTGTCCAGAGGAGTAACGGCCACCACCTATTACAGGCAGGATGAAAGAGTGGATGTCGTCCTGCTGGCAGGTCAGGGAGAGGGAATCCCGATGGATTCCCTTCTGATAAGGTCCATTCCCACTTCCCACGGTCTTCTGCCTCTGAGCAGGGTGGCCCAGCCGTACAGGCAGCAGACTCCGGGTTATATCGAGCACAACCAGGGCAACAGGTCGGTAAGCATCAGTGTGCAGAGTTCCGGAAGCAACCTTGCCAGGATATCGAGGGAAGTCGAATTCGCTGCGGACACCCTGCTTCGGGAAGTTCCTGTGCAGCTCAGGCAGGGAGACGAGATTGAGGAGATGAACCGGACTACATCAAGTCTCGTTCTTGCCGCGCTTCTTGCGATCGGTCTTGTCTACGTGCTTCTTGCGACCCAGTTCGAATCATTCAGGGAACCCTTCGTCATAATGTTCACGGTACCCATGGGGATAATCGGAGTCGTGATAGCTCTGGCCCTATTCGGTCAGAGCTGGAATGCCCTTTCAGGGATAGGTCTGGTGGTACTTTCGGGAATCGTGGTGAACGACGGCATACTCCTGGTGGAGAGAATAGGGCAACTGCGAAAGGAGGGCATGGACAGGCATGACGCCATCATACAGGCAGGCCGGGATCGTTTCAGACCTGTCCTGATGACTACCGTGACCACCGTTCTGGGCCTTCTTCCCATGGCCATCGGCTTCGGGTCCGGAGCCAGCCTCCGCCAGCCCCTGGCCATAGCCGTAATCGGCGGTATCACAGTCGCCACCGCCCTGACACTTGTACTGGTCCCCTTGCTCTACAAGGTGCTCTCCGGAAAGAAGGACACTGTTGTCGATGGTTGATCTGGTTCTCCGCAGACCGCGGGGAACTGCCGTTATCTTTGTGGCCCTGCTGTTCCTGGCGATAGTCTCTTTCAACAGGGTTCCGATTGAGGGCACCCCCGATGCCACCCTTCCCACACTCAACGTCTCCGCCTCCTGGTCAGGAGCCGACCCGGAGGCTGTATGTGAACAGGTAACGAGACCCATAGAAGATGTGGCCCGTGAAGTGGAGGGTGTGGTGGAAGTCTCCTCCACATCCAGGTCCGGAAGTTCCAATGTAAGTGTTTCCTTCGAGAAGGGCACGGACATGGATGTGGCCGCCATGGAGTTGACGGAGAGGGTGTCATTCCTGAAGGACCAGCTTCCTGAAGCGGTCTTTATAGGCAGTGTTACACAGGCGGTGCCCCGGGAACTGACCAGCGAGGGCTTCCTCATCTATGCCATTACCGGTGCAGAGCCCTCTATACTGAAGCAGATAGCCGACGATATCGTGGTTCCCAGGCTGGAGCGAATCGAGGGAGTGAGCTCGGTCATCGTGGAAGGTCTGGGGCAGCAGGAGATAGTAGTGGACGTGGACCTGGACGCACTCAGGTCGCTGGATCTCACACTTACCCAGGTCGCCGGTGCGGTGCGGAACGGTATCGTGGACAGGAACGTCGGCGTTGCTGTTGATTCCTCCGGACTGGAGGCTGTGATCCGTCTCTCCACGGTGCCAGGAAGTGTATCCGAGTTGAAGGATCTGGTGATATCGAATCGGGGCGGGAGGTTCATAAAGCTGTTGGATGTGACCACCCGGATCCTGGTCGATTATAACACGGGAAGTGATTACATCTTCCGCTACGATGGCATGGACCAGGTCAGTCTTCAGATCGACCGGAATGCTTCCAGCAATGCCGTAAGGGTGGCGGGGAATGTGAAGGAAGAGATCGAGAGACTTCAGCGGGAGCTTCCGGAGGGAATAATGCTGAATCTCACCGAGGATGGTACGGAAGGTATAACTGAGGACCTGAAGAGCCTTTCATGGCGTGCATTGATCTCGCTGTGCGCCATCGTTCTCATCCTGCTCCTGCTGAACCACAGCCCTCTTTCAACGCCGCTTATAATCAGTTCGATCCTGTTCTCCGCCGCCATGGCCGTTACCGCGGTCTACCTTGCCGGTTACAGCATCAATGTGCTCACGCTCAGTGCCCTTGCCATAGCTTTCGGCCTCCTTGTGGACGGTGCCGTGGTGGTGCTCGAGTCGATCGGATATCAGAGAAGGCACGGCATGCCGCCGTTGCAGGCCGCCGGGACCGGGGCCAAGGAAGTTGCCCTGCCAATACTTGGAGGGATACTCACCACCATCATTGCACTGGTGCCCATACTTTCAAGCGAAGGTATCCTCAAACTCTACTACAAGCCCTTCACATTCACTATCGCCGCCACACTCACCGCTTCCTACATCATCTGCCTGACCCTCGTCCCATCCATAGCCGGACGATGGAAGTCCAACAAGTGGTACCAAGAGAAGAAGTGGGACAGGCAGCTGGCAAAGATGATCTCGGCACTTCATCACCGTCCCCTCATCGCAGTGATACTTGCCATCATCCTCATAGGCGGTGCGGTCTATGTCTTCATCGCCAAGGTGGAGAAGGGACAGGAATGGGGTTTCAACTTCGAGGCAGACTACATAATCGTATGGCTGCAGTACCCCCCCGGCACCCCTCAGGACGTGGTTGACAATACCGCTCGGAGTTTTGAGGAGATCCTGGCCAACAGGGAAGGCATCGAATCAACAAGAACTTCTGTATATGGTGAATCCGCTAATGTTTACGCAGTACTTACCGATGAGGCTGTCGAGTCGGGTTACGGTCTTCAGATCGAGGCCGAAGCCAGGGCCCTCGCCCCCACCATAGGAGGCACGAGGAGCGTCTATGTCCGCGGCATGAACCCGGAACCATACTGGAGGAGCAACCAGAGCGCCGGCATGATGCAGACCATCGAGCTGCGGGGATACGATTACCAGGGACTGAAGGATATAGCCCTTGCCCTGCAGACACTCCTTGAGAAACACCCCAGGGTCGGCGAGGTCAACATCAACTGGGATCCAAGAAGACCGGAGCGGAACCAGCTTGCTGTAGTATTCGACAGACAGGAACTTGCCGATCTGGGAATCAATCCCTATCAGATATTCCAGGCTTTCAGGTACAACCTGTCAGGCGGATACGGGGCCGAAGTGCAGATCGGCGAAGAGAGCATGGACATGACCTTCAGGCTGGACGGCATGGAGAATCCTGAACTGTCAAGCGTTCTTGAAAGCAGGATCCTGACCGCCGGGGGCACCATGGAACTGGGGGATATAGTCGAAATAGACACCCTCGATGTGCAGGGCTCGGTGGAGAGGGAGAACGGCGAGTATATCAGGACGGTCGCCTACTCCTTCATGGGAGCGGAGAGGATGGCCGCCAGGTTCAGGGTGTCGCTTCTGGATAACATGGAGCTTCCTCCGGGATACAGGGTATATGAAGAGGAGTACATCCCCTTCTGGCTTCAGGATGAAGATACCAACCTCGACCTTATCGTGATACTGGCAATACTGGCAGTCTTTGCCGTCACTGCCATAATATTCGAGTCCTTCACCGCGCCGCTCTATATCCTGGCGGTGATACCCATGGCCCTTGTTGGAGTTGTAGCCGGTTTCTGGCTGTTCGACAAGATATTCTCACCGCAGGCCTACGTCGGAAGCGTTTTCCTGGTCGGCATTGCGGTGAACAATTCGATACTTCTGGTTGACAGTTTCGAGAAGAAGAAGAAAGCGGGAATGGATATTAGGAAAGCCGCGGACGTGGTGGTGGCGGAAAGGTTAAGGCCCATACTCCAGACCAGCGCCACCACCATCCTGGGGCTGCTGCCCCTGGTGCTGTGGCCCATGCAGCAGACCAACGATCTCTGGGAGAACCTCTCCTTCACGGTGGTATGCGGCATGGTGATCTCAACCCCACTCGTCCTGATATCCCTGCCTGCGCTGATACAGTTAACTTCCCGGAAAGGGAGGAAGAAAAGTGATTAGAAGAGCTCTCCTTGCATTGATCGCAGCAGCAATTCTGCTGACCGGGGCCTGCGGGGCCGAGGAGGAAGAGGCGGAGATGGAGGAGCTGGAACCCTCACCCCTTCCCGTAACTGCCGAGACAGCATCCGTTGATACACTCTTTGCAGTAGTCAGCGCCACCGGCAGGATATCCTCGGCCAGGACCCAGTCCCTTACCGCCCAGCTCCAGGGCGAGGTCGTTCAGGCTCCCGATAATGTCGGCATGGCAGTAAGCGACGGTGAGGTGGTCTTCAGGATAGCCTCCGGTGAGAGCGCCTCAAGGCTGTCTTCCGCCTCCAGCTCATACAGGAACGCACAGGCCCTCTACGAGTTCGAATGCGAGAATTACAGAGGCGAGCTGACAGAGGAAGTACGGAGCATGCTGCGCCAGACAACGGGTCTTGCCGACGCCCAGACCGCGCTGGCGTCGGCCCAGACCCAGTACGGCAACTCGGCGATAACGGCAGGTTTCAACGGAGTCGTATCCGACATCAATGCCCGTGAGGGCATGGTAGTGTACCCGGGCACCGTCCTGGGACAGCTCATCGATCCCTGGAGCCTTCAGGCCGAGGTGAGTCTCGACGAACGCGAACTGGCCAAATGTGCAGCCGGTCAGAGGGTGTACGTCACCATCCCCTCGCTGAACGACACT
>CAZXEF010000038.1:6410-18596 GCA_964639605.1 uncultured bacterium
AGTCGACCCCTCGATGAGAGCGGGTGAAGTGATCGTGGATCTTCCGGCTATCGTCAATCTCAGGTCAGGCGCCACGGCCAGGGTCGAGATCGTTACCGCGGTGTACCCGGACGAGCTGGTGATACCTCAGGAAGCTGTCCTCATCAGGGACAACCGGGACATGGTCTTCGTGGTGACCGATGGTCATGCCGACTGGCGCTACGTGACCCTGGGACCGGAGGGAAGAGGTATCGTTGCGGTGGAGGAAGGTGTTGAACAGGGAGAGCAGGTAATAACGTCCGGCCACTACTCCCTTGCCCACGACGCTCCCGTGGCTGTGATCAACTAGAGGGAGGCGCCCGATGGGTCCATCCCTGAATAAGGGGATTCATGCAGAGGATTGATGAGAGAAGTATCCAGTCCTTCATAGAGAAGTGGAAGCAGAATCTCAGCCTCAGCGACTGGGATATCAGGCCGGTTGTGGTCAATGCTCCCTGGCGGAAGTCAGGGGACGTAAAGATAGACGAGAGCAACAGGATGGCAGCCGTGATGGCAAGGTCGGACCTGGATCCCGCCTATCTTGAGCAGGTAGTCGTACATGAGCTTCTGCACATCAAACTGTGGGGCCTGGATCAGATGCTGGAAGGAGTTCTCAACGCTCTGTTCGGTGAAGACCTGGAACATGGACGAAGGGCATTCGCTCAGGACCAGTTCATGGACAGGCTCGAAACCACCACACAGGATCTTGCCCGGGCTCTCCTCTCCGCATCGGGATTCAAGGGTGAATACCTCTTCGACAGGGTTCAGCGGCAGATCGATGAAGAGGTTGGAACACAGCCGATCTAAGCAAGCTCACCCCTGTATATGGTCGTTTCATCTTTGTACTTTCTAGCTGTCGGGATGCCCCGGCACTCCCTCGAATCAGGTTCTTCCCCGGAGGAGTCGGGTGGCTATGTCACGGAGAGAGGAATTGGAGATGAAATTATCCAGTTCTGTCATTGTCCCGGGCGGAAGTTTGGATCTGACCTCCTCGAGATCCGCATCAGGGTCGATCTCGGGACTCCCCTCCAGGAAGGACTCGCGTTCGTGCATTATGCAGAGCAGTGCAATGGCCGCGTCCTCGTAGTTACCCTCCGCTCTCATCTTCCCTGACATCTCGTATAGGGCTCCCAGGGCCAGAGGGAGTATCCCGAGATCGACGGAAAGCCTGAGCGCTTCACAGAAGTGGTTGAAGCTCTTCTCCGGATCGCCCAGGTTGGATTCGTCCCTGCCCAGGTTCAGATTGCAGATCACCACACCCTCCAAATCGCCTATCATTGACGAGATGTCCCTGCTCTTGATGTGCAGGTCCCGGGAACTCTGGAAGTCCTCCCTGAAAAAGGCGATGTTACCAAGGTTCCCCAGGCAGTTGGCGATACCCCATTTGTTCCCCAGTTTTTCGTAGTACTGCAGGCTTTCCGTGTAGTACATCTCTCCTTCATCGAACCTGTCGTATACGATTGCATGGTTTCCCATGTTCAGCGTCGTTATGGCAAGGCCGGTCAGATCGTCGAGCTCGCTGTAGATATTGTAGGATTCCTGGTAATACCCCAGTTTCGAATCGTAGCTGTTCTCGTCGTCGAAGTCCGCCATTCGCATGATGGCCCTGGCGAGGATCGCCCTGTCTCCGGATCTCTCAGCCTCGCGGTATGCGCTTGTACCCATTTCCCTGGCCAGCTCGCGTTTTCCCCTCACCGTGGCCAGCCAGGCCAGGCCCAGGAGGGCATCTGCCGCAATTGCGGGAAGGTCATTGCCGGAGGCAATTTCCCTTGCTCTTTCAAGGTGATGCATGGCTTCGTCGTATCTGGTCAGCTTGTCCAGGACCTTGCCGGTCATAAGGTGCAACCCGGCTCTTTCCACTGCGGGGAGATCGTCCGGTATTATCTCGAGAGCCCTCTGGAAGGCGAAGAGTGATTCGGTATAGGAGCTTGTGGAAAAGGCTGATCTGCCGGATCTAATCAGCCACTGTGCGGCACGTTCCCAGTCCTCGCCCCTGTAATAGTGCTCGGCAATCAGTCCGGAGACCTCTGATGTCCTGTCGCCGCTTTGCGAAAGAAGCCAGCCGGCGGTCCTCCGGTGGTAATCCTTCCTTGATTCCAGCAGGACCGTATCGTAGGTCACATCCCTGAGTATGGCATGCTTGAAAAGATATTCCCTCGAGCGCATGAACGTTGATTCATCGTTCTCATGCACCAGGTCCCTGGACTGGACAGAGGAAAGATGTCCGGGCAGCTCCCTCTCCTCACGGTGTTCGGACAATTCCGCAATAGCCTTGTCCCAGAAGATCCTGCCTATGACAGCCGCCTTCTGAAGAATGTGCTTCTCGGGATCGGGAAGGCTGTCCAGCCTGGCCTGGAGCACGCCGGTGAGGGTGGAGGGTACTCTCCACTCCTTCATAGCACCCGGGAGGAAGCACAGACCATCTGTGCTGCCTGCTATCACACCCTTGTCCACCAGCATTGCCACAAGTTCCTCAATGTAGAAAGGATTGCCTTCAGCCGTGTCGGTTATCAGACCTGCAAGTTTCTCAGGCAATCCGCTTACCATTTCCAGTATCTCGTTGACTAGTTCCGAGCTTTCGTTCGCTGTAAGAGGTCTCAGTTCCAGTCTTAATCCCGGAAGACCGGTTCCCCAGTCCGGGTGGGATTCGAACAGCGGGGGTCTTGTCAGGGCAAGCAGGAGCAGACTCCCTTCGCCGATCTGGCTCATGATACTGCCTATCAGGTCGAGGGAGGTCGAATCGGCCCAGTGGAGGTCTTCCAGGTACATCAGCGTTCTGTTGTCCATGCAGGTCCCTCCGAAGTACCTGATCAGGGCGGAAATACCCTCGGCACCCAGGGAAGGTGTGCCCATCAGTCTTTTTACAGGTTCGAACCTGGAGAAGTCAAAGCCTGCATAATGACAGCCCAGGCAAATCTCATCCTCCGCCAGGTACCTTCCCATTCCGTTCCGGAACTTTTCCAACGCTGATTCCGCGGTATCATCCTCCATTACGTTCATCCTGAACCTCAGGATGTCCCTGAAGACCGAGCATGGTACGTTCTTCATCTCCGGAGTACACCTTGCATTGAAGAAGACTGCATCCTCATCCTGGTTCTCCACGTGCCTCCGGAACTCATGGAGCAGCCTGGATTTTCCTATTCCCGCCTCACCGCTTATGGTCACCATGAAGGGTTTCCTTTTCTCCATGACCTCCTTCATGGCCGAAGTGAGGGTGTCGAGTTCCTGGTCCCTGCCCACCATCCGGGTCTCTATTCCCATCACGCCGATCCCGGCCTGCTGAAAGCGCCTGGGGGCGGAGGATACCACTACCCATGTACGAAGGGGCGAATCCAGTCCCTTCAGCATGATGGGATCTCGGGGCTCGAAGGTGAAGTCTCCCCGGACATGCCGGTAGGCATCATGTGACACAATGACGCTGCCCTCCGGAGCTGCGGACTGGAGCCTGGAAGCTATGTTCACCGTGTCTCCCATAGCCGTGTACTCGCCCTTCAGCCCTATGCTTCCAAGGAACACCGGGCCGGAGTGGACGCCCACACGCATTCTGAAGCCCCTGATGCCCTTCCTGTCATCGAAGATCATCCCCTCTGCGCTCTCCTGCATCGCAAGCGCTGCCCTGATCGCCCTGAGCGTATCGTCCTCCCTGACCTTCTCCGAACCCCAGAGAGCCATGACGGCATCTCCGATGTGCTTGTCGATGATTCCGCCGTATCTGACAATGACCGAGTCCAGTTCATTCCATAGGGTGTTGATCAGTCCGGTGACATATTCCGCATCGTGAGCCTCACAGATCCTCGTGAATCCCGTGACGTCGGCGAAGACCACGGTGACATATTTCCTCAGCTGTCTGGCCCCGGAACCCTCCAGAATCCTCAGTCTTTCCCTCAGAAGCGGGAGGGCCGTATTCACGGTTTCGTCCCCGAGTGCCCCACGGTTGTTCTCAAGTGCTTCAAGGGCGCTTCTGAGGCTGGAAGCTTCGTCAGGTCCCGATCTGCCGGATCCTTTCAATCCACAGTCCCCAGCGCATCGGCAATGATCTGGATGTCTCCTGCATGTGCTATGACGAATACAGTGTCCTTTGCCGCGAGTATGTAATCGCCCCTGGGTATCTGGAATCTCTCGTCGTCTTCCCTGTAGATGCCCATAAGGAGGCTTTCCCTCGGAAAACCGCTGGTCTCGGCCACATCCTTCACTGATTTCCCGACGCAGGCGGCATCTTCCGGGACCCTTACAGCGTATACGTATGCATCGCCGCCGCCCAGTGACATTATCCGCTTCACCGGAGGCTGCTCGACCTCCATTATCAGCTGGTCGATGAGCAGGTCGGCAACCCTCACTATTCCTGTCACTCCTGACATGCTGTAGGCATGTTCGTAGCCCGGATCACGCATTCGAGCGAGGATCCTCGGCACTCCCAGGCTCTTGGCAAGGATGGAACAGGCGATGTTGTCCACATCGTTTCTCATCAGGCAGAGCAGTATGTCCGACCTGTGGACACCGGCGTCCTTCAGGACCGTCAGGTTCGTGGCGCTGCCGTTGACCGTAAGGGCTCCGGTCTCTGCGTATAGGCTGTCGCAGACTTCATGGTCGATATCGATGACTACCACATCATGCCTGTGTTCAAGGAGTTTTCTGGTAAGCTCCCTTCCCACTAGTCCGGCTCCCGCCACAACAATGTTCATCTCATTACCTCCCTGATACTACCAGATACGCCATGCCCGAGGACTGAAGAGGAGAAGCAGGGGGAGTATCTCCAGCCTTCCCGCAAGCATGCCGAATATGTAAATGATCTTGATGACCGGATTCAGTTCCCCGATCTGGGGGGTGGATATGAAGCACGGCCCTATATTGCCCATTGCACTGAACATCCCCGAGAAGGAAGAGTAGCCGTCCAGGGTCGAAAGCAGAGCGGTAGCCGCCCCTCCGAAAACCAGAAGGCCGACCCAGATGAAGAATATGGCCGATACCCTGTTCACTTCCATTTCGTCCAGGTACTTGCCGTCCAGTACTATCCTGTTGCTGGCATTCCTGGGGACCACAAGCTTCCTGAGCTGCTGACCAGCGACCCTGAAGAGAATCACCACTCTCTGGACCTTGATACCTCCGGCTGTGGAGCCGACACATCCCCCGATGACCATCATCACCAGAAAGAGCTGACCCGCCAGTGGACCGAAGAAAGGGCTGGTGAGGTCTCTGGTTCCGAAACCCGTTGTCGTTATTATGCTTACGGTCTGGAACAGGGATGTTCTGAAAGCCTCCTCGCCACGGACCCAGGTCTCGCCTGAAAGGACCAGGTGATCCAGCAGCACAAGAGATGTGAGGACAGCTATCAGCGTCCACCACAGCTTCATTTCGGAATTGTCCCAGAGAGACCTGACGCTTCCGGAGAGTACTCTGTAATGGATCAGGAAGCTGGTGCCTCCCAGTATCATTCCCAGTATGAGGACATATTCCAGCATTACACCGTTGACCCCGGGAAGAGTGGAGAAGTGACCGATACTGGCATCGTAGGGTGAGAATCCACCTGTGGACAGGGCTGTGAAACTGTGGTTGAGGCTGTCGAAGATGGACATTCCCCCCATCTTCAGCAGTGCTATTATCAGGATCGTGAATCCAGTGTAAACGGTCCACAGGATCTTGACGGTATTGGCCATCCCGGGGACCGGTCTTCCCGATGTTATCTTATGGCTCTCCGCACCGAAGAGGAGATGCGCTCCGGGGATCCTGGTGGAGACTGCCAGGAAGAAGGTCAGTATGCCCAGTCCCCCCACCCACTGGGTCAGGCTTCTCCAGAAGATGATGCTGCGCGGCATACTGTCCAGTCCCGTGAACATGGTTATCCCGGTTGTAGTGAATCCGCTCATGGTCTCGAAATAGGCATCGATGTATCCGGCACCTATTCCAAGCACGTAAGGAAGGGCTCCCACTGCGGAGAGCACAAGCCATCCCATGGCGCAGATCAGCATGGCCTGGGTCGTATTCGGCTCACTGTAGCCTATGGTCCTCCGGATCGAGTATCCTGCAGAGATGCAGATGAGCGCAGGGATCAGGAAAGCCCAGAGTGTTCTGGAGGATTCCCCCTCCCCTTTGAAGACCAGGACAAAAAGCAGAGGGATCAGCATTATCAGGCCCAGTATCAGAACGAGCGCCCCGATATAGCCCGCGACAATCCTTGCACTCCTTCTGTACTGTCCCCTCATGAAAGCTTCAGAAACCCGTTTCCGACAGCATCCTGATGGCTTCCCCTGACCTTATCACGGCAGAGTTGGGGCAGGAGAGCACATTGCAGAAGGCAATGGCCTGATGGGGATCCTTCCTGGGATAGAGATACCCCAGAACTGTCACGGCCTCCGCCCTGCAGGGGCAGCTGGCAAGAACGTCCAGCTCGGTTCCGCAGTGAGGGCATGATAGAGAAAGGGCTTCATCCGGGGCTGCATCTCCCTCGATCACGCAGTAGGAAGTGTCCCCGAACACAGCTGAAAGGGCAATAAGACCTTTTCCGCTCTTCTTTCCACTGAACCTGACGGTTATTCCGGGGAATCCCGAAACCTCATGCTCCACGGAGATCAGGTTATGCCCCACAGGGCAGTAGACCGCATTTACTACGACTTCAGCCTTGATGGTCCTGCTGTCGCCATGTCTGACTTCAGGTATATTGAGTCTGCCATTATCATTGAACATGTTGCCTGGCATATATTTACTCCTTCATTTCCCGTGGATTTCTTGGATTCCTGCCATTTCTACCATATGATAGGTATAAAGTCGATGAAGGGAAAGTGCCCCCGGTCTTCAAGGGTGGTGCTTCCTGGAGAGATAGAGAGGTAATCGCACCTGCTTTTATTAACTCTCATTAGGGGGAAGGAATACCAAAATGAGGAACCTGATCAAATTCGGTCCGGTCCTTGCGATCGCCGTTCTTCTGACAGTGATGGCCTGTGGCGAGGAGGGAACCCCGGCAGTTCCAGAGGATGGTAACGGGCAGCGGGACACGGTACAGCACGTGGAATCAGAGGGTGCCGGGAGCCTCATTCCAAGGACTGTCCTGTTCGGCAATCCCGAAAGGTTAGGTCCGCAGCTTTCACCTGATGGTGAACGCATCGCTTACATAGCTCCCGTTGACAGCGTTCTGAACCTCTGGGTGATGAACGTTGACGGTTCCCAGCCGAGGCAGCTCACCTACGACACGAACAGGGGTGTGACCGACTACTTCTGGGCCAAGAACAACATCGACATACTCTACATGCAGGACCAGGCCGGTGAGGAGAACACCCACGTCTACAGGTTGAACGTGGAAACGGAGGAGGTCACGGACCTCACACCTTTCGAAGGAGTGAAAGCCTACGTGAGCGATACCGACAGGGACCAGCCCAACACGGTCATAATAGACATGAACAGGAACAACCCCATGTTCTTCGACGTCTATTCATGCGACCTTGAGACCGGCGAGCTTACCCTTCTGCAGGAGAATCCGGGCACACTGGACAACGGTGATATGGTCCTCGGTTATATGACGGACCAGGATTTGAACATCAGGGGAATGGCAACCATCAACCCCAATGATGGCACAATATCATTCTTCATCAGGGATTCCCCCGGTGGCGAGTGGTTGGAATTCGTCAGCTTCTCTGCCCTTGATACGGTGGAGCCGGAGCGTTTCAGCGAGGACGGAACAGGCATCTACTACCAGTCCAACCTGGAATCCAACACCACCAAGCTTCTCTATCAGGACCTTGAGACCGGAGAGGTCACCGAGATCGCACACGATACCCTTGCAGATATAGGCGGGGTCTCCTTCGATCCTTTCACCGGCAGGCCAAGGGCGGTAAGCTTTCACTACCTCAGACGCAACGTCGAAGTGCTGGACCCTTCAATCGAGGAGGACTACGAGTTCCTCGGAGGGTTCAATCCTGGCGATTTCGGAGTGGCCTCCTCGGACCTTGCCGACAGTACCTGGATAGTGGCCTACTTCACACCGCAGAGCCCTGCGGTCTACTATGTCTACGACCGCACCACCCAGGAGATGTCTTTCCTGTTCAACGCAATTCCAGCACTTGATGATTACCAGCTGGCGGAAGTGGAACCGTTGATCATCAAAGCAAGGGACGGATGGGAGTTGCCAAGCTACCTTACACTTCCGAAAACCCAGGAGAACGGGCCTCTTCCCATGGTCCTCTACGTTCACGGCGGACCCTGGGCAAGGGACTACTACGGCTACGACCCCTTTGCCCAGATGCTCGCCGACCGTGGATTCGCAGTCCTGCAGGTCAATTTCCGCGCGTCGTCCGGGTTCGGCAAGGATCATCTCAATGCCGGCAACAAGGCCTGGGGCGGCCTGATGCAGGACGACCTGACTGATGCGGTCAGGTGGGCCATCAGCGAAGGGATCGCAGATCCCGAGCGGGTCGTCATCATGGGCGGGTCCTACGGTGGTTACGCCACCCTGGCCGGTGTCGCCTTCACTCCGGACCTGTACTGCGCGGGAGTGGATTTCTTCGGACCTTCCAACCTGATCACCTTCAGGGAGACCGTTCCCCCTTACTGGAGGCCCATGGATGCCCTGATGGACATCAGGGTTGGTGATCTGGAGGAAGATTCCCTGATGCTTGAGGAAAGATCACCCCTGAACTTTGTCGAGGACATCACCGTCCCGATGCTGATAGTACAGGGCGCCAACGACCCCAGGGTGGTGCAGGCGGAGTCCGATCAGATGGTGCAGGCATTGAGGGAGAACGGTAACGAGGTCTATTACCTTGTTTACGGCAACGAGGGACACGGCTTCGCCATCGAAGCCAACAGGCTGGAGTTCGCCGGAAGGGTGGAGGAGTTCCTCTACAACCATGTCCCTGGAGTGGAGTGTCAGATGTACCAGGAAGTGCCGAACTCCACGGTCCAGATTCGATAACCGGTTCTCAGGGTTGCAGCCGGGGACCAGGTGCCGGTCCCCGGCTGCATTCATGCCGGTTCCCTAAATATACCCCAGGTCGTGGAGTTGTTTCTCTTCGATCAGGTCCAGCTCGAAATCGGTGGGTTCCCACAGGCAGGGCCACGCCCAGTACCGCAGGACCTCCTCCAGCAGCAGGCTGTCAGTTTCTAACGGGATTCTCTCGAACGGATCGACGGCAAGGTCATACATCTCCGAACTGTCAACCACGGGGCTCCATATTACCTTATAGTTCTCCACCATGACTGAAGCCTGCGCACTGTCACAGTTCACTCCGCTGGAATAAACGGGTCGGTCAAGTGGAATATCATCGAACAGCTTCAGTCCCTCTGACCTTTCAGGAACGGAAATGTCGGCAAAGGCAAGAACGGTTGGTAGGATGTCTATGTGTCCGACGACGTTGGAATCGTTCACACCTGGCTGGATTCCAGGTCCGGCGATTATAAGGGGTACATGAAGCACATGCTGGTACAGGTTGGTCGCATGGGTCCTGGCTCCGTGCTGCAAGAACTCCTCGCCGTGATCCGCGGTCAGAATGATTATAATGTCGTCGGTAAGCTCTCTTTCCCTCAATCCCTGGAACAGCCTCCCCAGCTGGGAATCGGTCCAGAGTATCTCCCCGTCGTAGAGTTTCATGAGATGTGGGATCTGTGAAGGATACCATTCACCCAGAGCATTGGTCCTCCAATCGGTTATCCCCATGGTACCGTTCGGTTCGAAGGATCTGTCATAACCTTCCGGGGGATCGTAGGGCGCATGTGGATCGAACAGGTGGAAGAAGACGAAGAAGGGCTCCTGGAAGTCATCGCTGTCCAGCCAGGCAAAGAGGGAATCCACAGTTATCCGCGCCCTTCCATGGCCATTTCCGTCGTAGCAGAAGTGCTGGAAGTCCTTGTTCATTCCGTATGTCTCACCGAGGTAGGTTATGTTCACGAAGGCCGCTGTCCTGTACCCCTCCTCAAGGAAGATCGTGGCCAGTGTCGGAAGCTCTGGATCAAGGCCGCGGGAGGCTTGTATATCTTCGTAATATCCGCATCCGTGGCTCCTTACGGTCAGTCCTGTCAGGATGGATGCCATGGAGGGAAGCGTCCATGGAGCCTGGGCCTGCATGTGGACCCATCTCTCACCTGTGGATGCAAGGCTGTCGATGTAAGGTGTCGTTTCTCTGTGATACCCGTAGCAGCTCATATGCTCCGCAGCCAGGGTATCGATCACTATCAGCAGGATGCTGGGTCTCTTTTCCCCGCCGCAGGCCGCGAGCATCATAGCGATGAATAGGACAATCAAGAAGATTTGTTTCATGATCCGTTACCGATCCTGTTTCGAGTAGAGCAACTTTCTGCTTCATCCTTGAGCATGGAGCTCAGTATGCCCGGGCGAGAATGACCCTGTTGCCCGTCGTCCTTCCGGTAATGATGCATTTACCGGTCCCTTCAGGCTGCTCCAGCGGAATGCATCTCACAGTCGCCTTCGTATCCTGCTGAAGAGCGATTTCCTCCTCGGGACCGCCATCCCACCAGACGCTGTAGAAGCCGGGCCTTTCAGTGATGGCTTCACGGAACTCCTCCAGTGTATCTACAGAGTAAGTCCTGGACCTCATCCTCTCCTTCGCTTCCTCAAGCATCTCGTCCTGGATCCTCTCAAGTATACCGGGGATTTCCTTCTCCAGTGAATCAATAGGGATGGTGAATTTACCCTCCCTGCCCGGGTCGTTCCTAGGGCTGGCCATCACGTGTCCCTCTTCCAGGTCCCGCGGGCCTATCTCGAGCCTGAGGGGCACTCCGCGAACTTCCCAGTAATTGAACTTGAAACCCGGGCTCGATCCTTCGCTGTCATCCACCTCGAGCCTTACGCCCTTCTGCTTTAGGCCATCTTTCAGCCTGTCCACGACCTCCATGACGCGGGTCCTGTCTGATTCGTTCCTGGCGATAGGGACTATGACCACCTGGACTGGAGCAAGCTTCGGTGGAAGTCGAAGCCCGTTCTCGTCTCCGTGAACCATTATCACGCCGCCCACGAGCCTGGTGGAGACACCCCAGCTGGTCTGGTGAACGTACTGCTGCTCGTTATTGCTGTCCAGGTAGGTTGTATCGAACACCCTGGCAAAATTGGTGCCGAGGTAGTGGCTGGTGCCGCTCTGAAGCGCCCACCCGTTGCCCATCATGGCCTCTATGGTGTAGCTGTCCACGGCGCCGGCGAATTTCTCCCTTTCGGTCTTCCTTCCAGGGATGACGGGAATTGCAGCCACATTCTCTGCGAAATCGGCATATACTCTGAGCATGCGCAGGGTTTCCTCCCTGGCCTCCTCTTCGTTGGCATGTGCCGTGTGACCTTCCTGCCAGAGGAACTCCGTTGTTCTCAGGAATGCCCTTGGCCGCATCTCCCATCGCACGACGTTGGCCCACTGGTTCAGCAGCATGGGAAGGTCTCTGTAGCTGTTGATCCATTTCGAGAACATGTAGTTGATGATCGTCTCCGAAGTAGGTCTCACCACCAGGGGCTCATCCAGCTTCTTGCCCCCCCCATGTGTGACGACTGCCAGCTCCGGTGCAAAACCCTCCACATGCTGGGCTTCCCTGGTTATGAAGCTCTCAGGGATCAGCAGCGGGAAATAGGCATTCTTGTGGCCCGTTTCCTTGAAACTGGCATCAAGACTGGCTTGTATTCTCTCCCAGATGGCATAGCCATAGGGACGGATGATCATGCATCCCCTTACCGGAGCTGCGTCAGAAAGCTCCGCTTCGCGAATGACATCCTGGTACCATCTGGAGAAGTCTTCGACCGGACTGGTAATGTTCTTGGCCATATATCAGCACTTCCTGTTCTGGTTGTCAGTGGAATCTGCATGGCAAAAACTAACGATGAACAAGCCATACTCCAAGAGTGGATTTGACACCCTCGGGCAGGGGTATTAACTTCTCTGATGTAGGGGGCCATTTGCTGAGAGTGGCAAAAGGAACCGATGAAGGCCGCGCCCCGATGTCTTGCGGATGCGTGACCTGCTTTGACCAGGTAGACAGAGGCAGCATCGGGCCGTAGTAAGACCTTTAACCCTGTTTTGAATACATTCTTCAGGGATATGGCCCCCACATTCTTTCTTGCCTGCAAATCTGTATGGAGGGAACGGGGTTGTTGCCACCTAGAAACATCTTTCCTTCTATAGTGGACAGGAACTACCGCCTGATACTGATGTTCTTCACCGTATACACGGCGATAATGCTGATAGT
>CAZXEF010000039.1:0-18406 GCA_964639605.1 uncultured bacterium
CACCTCGTCTGTCACAGCGTGCTCTCGAAAACGACTGTCCACCCCGCCGTACCTTCCGCAGAACACTATCATGCTGCCGTGTCCAGCCAGCTCGCGGACAAGAGCCTGGTCCAGCCTCCTGCCCTGAGGTGTCAGGTACACTATTCTGGCCTCATCACGCCAGGGCACCCTCTCCAGGGTCTCGAAGAGGGGTTCGGGCCTTAGGAGCATCCCTGCTCCCCCACCGAACTGGTAGTCGTCCACCGATCCCCTGTCGTCGACGGCCCTGTCCCTCATGTCCAGAAGGGTAATTCTGACTAGACCCTTCTCAACGGCCCTTCCCGTTACCCCGTGCTGCATGAACGGAGTGAAGAGGTCAGGGAACAGAGTCGCTACTGCAGTCCGCAAGCTGAACTCCTCAATATCCGAACTGCCTGGGCAATTCCGTCGGGAATCGACACGGCTGCACTCATCGCAAGCTCCTAAGAGCATCCGCCTCAACCCTTTGCAATGCGCATCAGGTCAGATGGGCAGGTCCTCGAGTCCTTCCGGGAGATCGATCGCTATCATCATGTTCTCCCAGTCCACCGCCCCCTGGTTCATGACCATGATGATCGGTACATTGAAGAGCTTCCCGTCCTTCTCCACCGTCAGCATGGGATTGGAACCGGAAGGTTCCGTATCCACCACCCTCATGTCTTCCCCGCGGGACCTTATGGTGAACCCGGCAAAGCTGTACAGGGGGATGAACTCCAGCTTTTCCGTAGCTTCCTCCCTGCTTATGTACAGAGCCGCGTTCCTGCATACCTCAGCCTCTTCCCGGCTGCGTATCTCCCGGAAGGTCAGGCTGAACCTCGAATCTCCCCTGACCGTGCACCTGCTGACCGTGACAGGTCCGATACCATCAAGGTAGAGAACAGTGCCAGTAGATATCCCGGGACTGCCATGGCCCGAGAAGAACCTGACGCTCAACGCACCCTTCAGCCCATGGGGCTTCTCTACACGCCCGAGAAAAACCATGTTCCCGGGCTCCATTCCGGCTGGATCAGTCAATAATTCTTACTGTGGCCTTCTGCTCCATGCGGGCGGCAGCCGATCTCACGATCAGCCGCATGGCTTTGGCTATCTTGCCTTCACGGCCGATGACCCTTCCGAGATCACTTTCAGCCACCCTGAGTTCGTATACGGTAACATCCTCCTCGGTGGTCTCCGATACGGAGACCGACTCCGGGTCTGATACCAGGATCTTGGCCATCAGTTCAACAAGCTCTTTCATGAGGACCCTCCAGTTTAGATGCTAGTACAGCCTGCTTACGCACCAATGTACCTTCAGGAAGTCCTGTTCTCTCCCTTGAGGAACACGACCTCCGGTTTGACCTCTCCATCACCGGAAGAGAGCTGGTGCCACTTCTCCCACGTGCCGGTCTTCTTGAGCAGGTTCTTCACTGTATCTGAAACCTGAGCCCCTTTGTCAAGCCAGTGAAAAACCCTCTCCTCGTCGATCTTGATCTCCATGGGCTTGCGAAGGGGATCATAATAGCCGAAGCTTTCAAGGAACCTCCCGGTGGGAGCTTTTCTCCTGTCGGCCGCCACTATCCTGAAGGAAGGTTCACCCTTGCTTCCCATTCTCCTGAGACGGATAACTACCAAATTTCACCTCCGTATCAGCGGAACGCTCCGGGCAGGGTCATGCCCTTCCCGGACCTTATCCGCTTCATCATCTTCTTCATCGAACCAAATTCACGCAGCAGCCGGTTAACATCGTTGACCCTGGTGCCGCTGCCCATAGCTATTCTCTTTCTCCTGCTGCCGTTTATGATTTCCGGATGCAGCCTCTCTTTCCTGGTCATCGAGCCTATTATAGCTGACATCTTGGTGAACTGCGACTCGTCGACATCCATGCCCTGGGGCTTCAAGTTACTGGGAAGCATTCCGAGGAGATCGCTCAGCGAGCCCAGCTTCCTGATCCTTCCCAGTTCCCTTGAGAAATCCTCCAGTGTGAAGGAATTGGAGATCAGCTTCTTCTCCAGCTTCATGGCCTCATCCATGTCGAAGATATCCTGTGCCTTCTCCACCAGGCCCACTACGTCACCCATCCCGAGTATCCTGCCGGCCAGCCTGCGGGGATCCATCAACTCCAGACCGTCCACCTTCTCACCGGTGCCAATGAACTTGATGGGCCTGCCGGTCACGGCTCTGAAGGAAAGCGCCGCGCCGCCCCTGGAATCACCGTCCATCTTCGTTATGACAGAACCCGTGAAGCCGATCCGTTTCTGGAACTCCTCAGCCACGGTAACAGCGTCCTGACCAGACAGACCGTCCAGGACCAGAAGCGTCTCCGCGGGTCCCGCGATCCTGCTGACCTCGCTGAGCTCACTCATCAGAGCGTCATCCACGTGAAGCCGCCCAGCCGTGTCGGCAACAACTATGTCGTAGTTCCTGAGCCTGGCCTCGGCCATGGCATCCTTCAGCACCGCTGCCGGGTCCTTAGTGTCCCTGCGGCAGAAGAAACCCGCTTCTGCCTCTCCGGCCAACTTTTCCAGCTGGTCTATCGCCGCCGGTCTCTGCAGGTCGCAGGCCACCAGCATGACCCTCTTGCCCCTGTTCTTCGAAAGCCACCAGGCCAGTCTGGCTGCAGTCGTGGTCTTTCCCGAGCCCTGAAGACCTATGAGCAGGTAGACGATCGGGGGGGGTCCGGAGAGCTCGAGGGCGGAGGGCTCTGTCCCCAGCAGGTCCACTATCTCGTCGTTGACTATCTTGATGACCTGCTTGCCGGGATCGATGCTCCTGAGGACCCTCTCCCCCACAGCCCTGTCCGTGACATGCTCGATGAAGTCCCTTGCCACCCTGAAGTTCACATCCGCTTCGAGCAGCGCACGGCGCACGTGTCTCATGGCCTGCTTGACATCGGATTCGGTGAGCACGCCTCTTCCGGTTATCTTTCTGAAGGCTTCCGAAAGCCTCTCAGACAGGGTTTCGAACACAAGAACCTCCATGTTATGCCAAACAATGACCGACCCTCGTCCAGGCCGAGCCTGAAAGGCCGGAACACCAGCCCGCAGAGCATGCAACTATACTCTATAAAAAGGAATAGTACAAGTTCTGAGAGAACCCTACTTGAGGACCGTCTGTGAACCGTGTCCAGAGGGGCAGGTGACGGTCAGGTCACTGGAGGTTTCGGTCACAATGTATTCAAGGCCGGTTAGAGGGCATACGGGAAGAGTATCGGGAAGCAGCCCGGAGATGTCAGCAATACCGTCATCCAGACTGGCCTCATAAATGATCCCGTCTATCTCGAAGCAGAGGGAATCGATCCTGGTCCTGCAGGCTTCAGCGGCAAGGTCCGTCCTGATCCTGTCGATATCCTCCTCGGCCAGCAGCTCCCTGCTGGTATTCCTGGCACAGCAGGCTGTGAGGACCACGGCCAGCAGGAAGGAGAAAGAAAACCTCATCTCAGCCTTCTTATCGCCTCTGCCGGGTCGACGGCGCCGGTTATGAAAGAACCTGAGACCAGGATATCGGCTCCGGCGCGGACCAGATGCTCCGAGTTTTCGTCGTTCACTCCTCCGTCAACGGCAACCAGCGCCTCCCCTCCGCCGAAGGAATCCAGAAGTTCACGAGCCATGGAAACCTTGCCGTGAAGATGGGCCAGGTGTTCCTGGCCTCCGTAGCCTGGGTTCACGGTCATTATCAGCATAAGGTCCACGGCTGGAGCCACCCATCTGAGAAAATCCACAGGGGTGGCCGGATTGACCGCCACTCCCGCCATGCAGCCGGCTTCCCTGATCCTTCGAAGGAGACGGTCAAGGTGGACGGCCACCTCAGCGTGAACGGTTATGTAGCTGCATCCCGCTTCTGCGAACGCGTCCAGCAGTCCGTCCGGCTTCTGCACCATGAGATGTGCGTCGACAGGTATCTCCACTGCCCGGGCCACCGCCCCGGCAACATCGGAACCCATGGTCAGAACAGGCACAAAAACGCCGTCCATCACATCAAGGTGTATCATATCGGCGCCGGCATCCTGCAGGCGCCTGGACTCCGAGGCCAGGTTTCCCTGGTCACAGCCCAGTATGGAAGGGGCCACCAGTACCCGGCCCATCACCATGTGCCCCATTCGCCATCGGTCCTGCCAACCACGATGACGACTGAATCCCCTGGTGCGAAGCGTGTCCCGGCAGGGGTCAGCTGTTCGATCACGATACCGTTCTGGAGAATGTCATTCGTGGTCCTTTCCTGGACCAGTATCACAAGGTGGTTGTTCGCCGCCAGCTCCTGGGCTTCGGACTCCGAAAGCCCCTGGAAGCGAGGCATCCCCTCCCATCCAACGGAGACCAGCAGCCTCACGGGAGTTGTCACCGAAAGACTGTCGTACTGTCTGGGACAGACACCGACCACCATCCCTTCAGGGACTGTGGGGTGAGGAACCCAGCTTCTTCCGATGGAGTACAGCTGCCAGTCTGCGATCTTCTCCTCGGCCTCCACCGCCGACATCCCGATGAGAGAGTCAGGATAGTACTGCCTGTAGAGGGGACCTATGTTCCAGAAAATGCTCACCGGAGCCCCGCGGGGGGTCATGGCTCCCGGAGGAGGATCCTGCCTTATGACACTGCCCATGCTCTCCATGGGACCGTACTCCGACCACTGGCCGGCGAGGACGAGGCTGGCGGACTCCACCTCCCTCTGGGCATCCTGCCGGGAAAGTCCTATCACATCGGGGACCGTCACCGGGACCGATGCCGCACCGATGGAGGAGATGAACCTGGGTGTCTCGAATATGGAGGGAGCCAGGAGCGTACCTGCCAGGAAAGCCAGGACTGCCCCGGAAAGGGCCAGGATACCGAACCTAAGGGCGGATCTCACGTTTCCCTCCTCCATGCGGCAGCGAACATTCCGTCGATTCCGTGCTCAGATGGGAATATGCTAATCATACCCTCGCTGGCAAGCTCCGCCGGAACCTGGAGGGCTATCCTGCGGTAATCGCTGTGGATATTCTCGAACCGGTCAACCTGCTGAAAGTTCTCCTCATCCTCCAGGCTGCATGTAGAGTATGCAAGTACACCCGAAGGTGCCACAAGCCCTGCAGCCGAGTCCAGAAGGTCCCGCTGCAGACGGGCCATCTGGATAAGGTACGCGGATGACCACTTCCAGCGGGCGTCGGGTCTTCTTCTGTATACACCGGTGTTGGTGCATGGAGCGTCCACCAGGACCATACCGAACTTCCTTCCGAGAGGGGGCTCGGTGCCGCTGCCCACAAGGGGGAGGGCTTCTCTCCAGTTGAGCCGCCGCCTGTTCTGTGCCCACCTTTCCATCCTCGCCGGACTGCTGTCCATGGATATGACAAGGGAAGCGGATGCCTGCAGATGATGGGTCTTGCCACCGGGTGCCGCGCCTATCTCAAGCACCTCTCCCCCCACAGCCATGGCAGCCAGGGACCTGCCGACGATGGCAGCAGATTCGTCCTGAATGTATGCGGGGCATTCCAGGGATACAAGGGGGTTGCTCCCGCTCCTCTGCAGCACCCTGTAATCCTCCAGGTACCTGCCGCCGCATTCGGGACCGTCCCCGGTCTCCTCAATGCATGCACCAATGGCTGGCACTCCATTGTTCCATTCCATCAGGCGGACGGTCCTGTCAGCTCCGAATCGCGAGATCCATCTGTCGACCAGATCAGCGGGATGTGACCATCTCTCTGCCAGTGTGGCGGATCCGGGATCCGGTTCGCCTTCGGCGGCAAGCTTTCTGAGCACTGCGTTCACGAGACCTCCCGCCCTGTGTCCCTTCAGCGCACTGACGGTCTCGGAGACTGCGGCATGGGGCGGAGTACCCAGTATCAGCAGCTGGGCCGCACCTGCCCTGAGGGCTGCGAGAACCGGCTCCTCCAGTGTACCGAGGGGTCTGCTGCAGTAACGGGCCAGGGCTCTGTCCAGCCTGGCCCGCCATACGATCGTCTCCCGAAGCAGTCTGAGGGCGAATGCCCGGTCCCTGCCCGAGAGACCGAAGATGACATCATCACCGGCAAGGGACCTGATCGCCGCCCTTCTTGACTTTGCCCCCTTCGACTCCCTACTGGACGTTTTCCACCTTCTCCATCTCGGGGAACATGGATTTCAGGTTCCTCTCCACCGTCCACTGAAGAGTGACTGTAGCCATGGCGCAACCGGAACAGGCTCCCTGAAGCCTGACCTTCACCACTTTGTCTTCAATGCCTACGAACTCGATATCACCGCCGTCACGCTGCAGAACAGGCCTGATCTTCTCGATCTCAGACTTCACGTTCGCTTCGTTGAACTCCAGGATCTCCTCTTCGCTCATTCGTAACCTCCGGTCTTCATATCTGTGAGATGACCAGTGAGACCATGGTCATCAGTTTTATCAGTATGTTCAGGGCGGGTCCGCTGGTATCCTTGAACGGGTCTCCCACGGTATCACCTATTACCGCGGCCGAATGCTCCGGGGTTCCCTTCCCACCGTACTCACCACGCTCTATGTACTTCTTGGCGTTGTCCCAGGCTCCTCCGGCGTTGGACATGAAGACGGCCAGCAGGACACCCGATGCTATCGCTCCGGCCAACACTCCGCCCAGGGTCTCCGCACCTGCGTCCCCGAAGGCGAAGTAGACCACAACAGGTATTATCACCGCAAGGATCCCCGGCAGAATCATCTCCCTGAGAGCACCCTCGGTCGCTATCTCAACACATCTCGCAGTATCCGGTTCCGCTTCCCTTTCCATCAGTCCCTTGATCTGGAGGAACTGTCTTCTGACTTCCTTGACCATGTCCATTGCCGTCCTGCCCACAGCCCTCAGGGTCAGTGACGCGAAAACGTATGGCAGAAGGGCACCGAACAGGAGACCCGCAACGACATTGGACTTGAGCAGGTCTATGGTCTGCAGGCCGGTGGAGGCTGCATAGGCGCTGAAGAGCGCCAATGCGGTCAGGGCGGCGGAACCAATGGCGAAACCCTTTCCCATGGCTGCTGTGGTGTTGCCGAGGGAATCCAGTTTGTCGGTCTTCTCCCTGACCTCACCGGGAAGATCGGACATCTCGGCTATTCCGCCGGCGTTGTCCGCCACAGGTCCGTACGCGTCCACCGACATGGTCATACCGACGTTCATCAGCATGCCCAGGGCCGCCAGTGCTATTCCGTATAGGCCGGCGAAGTTGTAGCTCACGAGAATCGCTGCAGCGATGAAGAGGATGGGGAAGATGGTGGATTCCATTCCCACGGCTATTCCCTCTATGATGCAGGTTGCAGGTCCGGTCTGCGTGCTCCTCGATATCCTCCTGACAGGCCCTCCGCTGGTGTAATACTCGGTAATGAGGCCGATGGCGGTACCTGATACGATACCGCTCACAAGGGCCCAGAATATTCCGAGGCTGACACCGGATACGATCACGGTGCCCAGGGCCAGGACAAGTGAGAAAAGGGTGCTGATGAAGGTGGAGTTTCGCAGGACGGTCGCAGGGCTTCCCCTGCGGCTCAGCAGTTTCACCGAGATCACTCCTGCGATGCTGGCCAGGGTACCCATGGCTGCCAGTACAAGAGGGAGCGCTATGAGCGTTCCCGGACCGGCAGGCGAACCTGATGGTATCAGACCCAGGGGGACTCCGGACAGTCTGAATCCGAATGCCAGTACCAGGGCTGCTATTATGCTTCCCACATAGGACTCGAACAGATCGGCTCCCATACCGGCGACATCGCCCACGTTATCACCGACATTGTCGGCTATCACCGCAGGATTCCTGGGATCGTCCTCCGGTATCCCCGCCTCCAGCTTGCCCACCAGGTCCGCACCCACATCAGCGCTCTTGGTGAATATCCCGCCTCCGACCCTGGCGAAAAGGGCGATGGAACTGGCGCCCATCCCGAATCCGGCGATGTTCTCGAGGGAAACCGGACCGATCACGGATTCCAGTATGCCCTTCAGTGCCTGGGAATCATGGAACAAGATGAAGAACACCGATACCCCCAGGAGCCCCAGTGTTGCCACTGCAAGCCCCATGACGCTGCCTCCAGTGAAGGCTACGGAGAGAGCACCTGAAAGGCTATGCCTGGCGGCTTCCGTAGTCCTGACATTGCCTATGGTGGCTGCGTTCATGCCTACGTACCCGGCCGTCATGCTCAGCCCTGCTCCGCATACGAACGCCACAGCGGTCCCGTGGTCCACTCCGAAGAAGAGGGCCAGGGCCACAGCCACAACGAAGAGCAGGAGGATCCGGTACTGAGTTTTCAGATAGGTCATGGCGCCCGTATGGATCAAGTCCGCCAGGTGTCTCATCCTGTCGGTCCCGGTTGGTTCCTTTTTCAGGCTTCCATACCTCATGATGGCGACAAGACCTGTCAGCAGCGCCACCAGAATTCCAATGTATCGGAAAGCAACCTGAGAGGCAGTCATTTACACTCCTTATTACAAGTAATGCAATGTTGTTATTAATTCAGGGTTTGTTCAAATTGTGCCTTTTCTACTCCCATGACCGTTCCAGGTCAAGGAGCTCTATTCCTTTCGCCGGTTCAGGTTCTTGATGACACGTGTGGAAGAGAACCCTGAAAGAAGAGGAACGATCTCCACCGTTCCACCAGCGGCTATCACGAAACTTCCCCCGACCACCGCATCTTCGGTGTAATCCCCCCCCTTCACCAGAACATCGGGCCTGATCTCCCTAATGAGCAGGAGAGGAGTGTCCTCCTCGAAGGGAACCAGGTAATCAACCGACCTGAATTCCGAGAGGACCTTGAGCCTGGATCCCAGGTCATTCACCGGCCTGCCCCTCCCCTTCAGCCTTCTGACCGAATCATCGGAATTCACTCCGACAATGAGGCGGTCGCCCATGGACCGTGCGGTTCTGAGAAGATGCACGTGACCGGCGTGGACTACGTCAAAGCAGCCGTTGGTGAAGACTACCGAACAGTCTTCCGAGCGGAGATCGCTGCACAGGTCGGCTGCCTCAGCCCTGGTCAGGACCATTGCCTCTGGAATATCGCTCCACCTCTCTGATTATGTCCTCCGGCCTGACCGCGTAGACTCCAGGTTCAGCGCAGGTAGCCGCGGCCGCGAAGACGGATGTCCTGACGCCGTCCTCCATGGAGAGCCCCGCAGCAAGGGAAAGGGCCATGACCGCGATGACCGTGTCGCCGGCGCCTGAAACATCGAACACATGAATGGCGGCGGCGGGTCTGTGAAATGGTTCGGTGTTCCTGCGGCACAGAATGCTGCCGTCACCCCCGAGTGTGATCAGGACCGCTTCGGCATCCAGCTTGTTCAGGAGAATGCCGGCAGCCCTGATGGCGTCATCCGCGGACAGGATCTCCATACCTAGAGCCCGGGAGGTCTCCAGACGGTTGGGCTTGAAGAGAGTGCAGCCCTTGAACTCAAAAAAATTGATGAACTTGGGGTCGACGGCCACGGGGATACCGTGTTCCCTGGCCAGGGCGATGACGTCGGTTATGAGACCGGGGACCAGGACCCCCTTATTGTAGTCTTCCAGTACCATCACATCCAGTTCATCCACCATGTCCCTGATCCTTGAGAAGATCCTTTCCTGAAGCTCCCCGGAGATCGGTCTGGTGATCTCCCTGTCCAGACGGATCAGCTGATGCCCTCCGGACATGACCCTGGTCTTTGAAGTGGTGGGACGATCCGGATCCAGCACCAGGGCACCGGTATCGATATTCTCATCTCTGAGGAGCCGGATCAGGAGGGATCCTTCCCTGTCATCCCCGGCGGTACCCGCCATGACGGGGATCCCTCCAAGCGACGAAATGTTCCTGGCGACATTCGCTGCGCCGCCGGGCACCCAGTGCCCCTCACTGCTCTCCAGCGAGACAATCGGGACCGGGGCCTCGGGGGATATCCTCTCCACATTGCCCTCAAGATAGTGGTCGAGGATCAGATCCCCGACCACAAGCACCCTTTTCCCACACAGTCTATCAAGTATGTTTTCAATGTTGTTCGGTATCAAAGAACCCTCCGTCCGGGAAACCTGTATATAACCAGTACCGGCAACCATTAAAAGGAGAAGCCTTGAAACCAAAGATGATGAAACCGCCGACACAAATCAACGCCGAAGCTGCGGATACCGATGGAGTGTACAGCAACGTATTCTTCATCGCGGTCTCCAGGGCGGAATTCGTTCTGGATTTCGCAAGGGTGGTCCCGGGTGTCAACGGCGCGAAGCTGAAATCCAGGATAATAGTCTCCCCGCACAGGATGAAGGCCCTGGTCAAGACCCTGCAGACCCAGATCGACTCCTACGAGAGCAAGTTCGGTACCCTGGAGGGAGATGGACAGCCCAGCTTCGGATTCCAGACAAGAGGGACCGGCGAGGAGGAGGCGGAGGACTGATGGCGTCATACCGCTGCGGAGGCCCTGAATGCTGAGGAGGTCTGCCGGTCCGGTTCAGTGGGCTGTGGCCGTCTTCCTCTCGGTGGTCCTCTGGGTGATATCGATCGAAGGAAAATCTTTCGAGGTCACCATGAAGCTTCCCGTCCCGCAGCCCTCTCTCTCCTCGGACTTCATCGTTCTGGAAGGCCTTGAGGGGGACTCTGTCACCGTCGTCTTCCAGGGTCTTGGAATAGAGGTCCTTCTCGATCAGCTGATAAGGAGACCTGAGGCGGTCAGGTTGAGTATGGCCGTGGAAGACCAGACCATGGACTTCCCTATAAATATCTCGAGGGAATTAACGGAGGGTAACCTCCTTTTCAGTGGCAGCCCATACTCCCGGCTCTCGGTATCAACGTTCAGCCCCGGAAACGTATCCCTGACAATCGACCGCACCATTATAAGGAACCTTCCGGTAGCCATAAGAACCGAGTCGGACCTCCCCGAGAGATATTTCTGGAGGTCGACTTCGGTGGAGACGGTGGAGATAAAGGGAGCGGAATCCGTGGTCAGCATGCTGGACAGCCTCTACACTTATCCCGTAAAACCGGACTCCGGTACCGTAAACGCCAGCATTGTAAAACCGGATGGCGTTGTTTATATAAGTCCATCGTCGATCACAGTAGAACTGGTGCCCCCGGTGCAGGTGATATCACAACTGCAGTAACGCCACATGTATTGACAGGTGTGAAACAAGATGGGTAGATTCAGTGCGGTGTTCTGTAGAATCGACGGCTGAAGAACAAAAGCTAATTGCACATATGTGGAGGAATAATCTATGAGATCAAAGATTCTTGTGAGAATTCTGATAGTACTTCTGGCTGCTTTTCTCATATTCAGGATTCATCAGAGAGTCGAGACCTACAGGGTCCCAAGGGAATTATGCCGTTCACAGATCAGCATCCTTGCAGAGGCGAACATACAGCACATGTTCGAACAGGAAGGTGTTCCCGCTCCCGATCTCGACAGCCTCCTCACATATGCAAAAGCCAACGGTTACTTCTCCACGACCATGAGCACCGACAGTATCTTCATCTCTTTCAGTAACGGGAACTCCAGGCAGGTCCTGATACCGGACGTATGGAAGGACCTCTGGAACGAAACGGCCATTGAGGGCATAGAGGCCTCGCACTCAGCCCTGCAGGACCGGCATGCGGCCGTCATGATGGAGATCGACCTGGCCGAGAGCGAACTCGGATTCTCCCTGGACTCCCTCATTTCACTCAGGGAGATATACCTGATGGAAAACCCTCAGCCGGAGGACGAGGAAGCAATGACACCCGGGGAGTACTTTGACGATTCCCTTGGGTTCAACGCCCAGGAACTCCTTGACTCAGAGGCCTCCCTGGCGGCATCCGTCGATTCAATTACCGCCATATTGCAGAACTTCAATGATATCATAGCCCCCGCCAGAATGGATTCAGTCTCATCAGCCGTGGCCGGGATCTGCCCCTCCCTGTGGGAAGCCGGATATTACGATTCCCTTTACTCCTACGATCCCAAGCTGGCCCTCGGCACCCAGTTCTCCATATCCTGCCCCAATATCGATCGTCACGGCGGTGTTGTAGGTGGATTCGTCGAGAAGGAATTCCCCGACTCGGTCTTCATGGAACCGGACTGGTCCGAGACACAGATCGTCTACAGCTTCCCAGAGTATGCACAGAGCAGAAGGCTCCTTGCCTCCAGAGCGAATCTCATCCGCGCTGTTGAGGAGGAGGCCGCATACCTGGCCCAGAGATATCCCACGGTCATCATCCCGAAACAGCCAGAGAACCTCGAGGTTGACATTGACGAGCTGATCGATCCGCTCGGGGGCGAGTACGTCTTCGAGCTGGTTCCGGATACCACATACATCTACTACCAGAACCCGAGCGGAAGAACTCAGAGGACCAGGGGAGATTCAGTGACGGTAGAGACCATGAAGTTCGTGGGCTACACTACGGCTGACCCGGATACATCTCGCGTGGAAGTCTTCTTCTCACATCCGATGAACTTCCCCAGCAGGTCCGAGGGAGCGGTTCCTGGAAGTAACGACAAGGTCTCGGTCATCATGTACTGGGAACGCTCGGAACTTGGAACCGTGAAGATCGACGAGAGGGAAGTCGACCTTCTCGATATGCCTACATGGGAATTCATCAGTTCCCATTTCGGGGCCAGCGATACAACAGTAACCGAATAATCAGCGGGCTGCCCCACTTCTGGAACCCATTCTCCCCGGAGGGGTAGAGGTATGGTAGCAACCCGCGGGATTGCAACAGGGTATCATCCAATGATCCACCGGAGGTTCACATGTCGGACACATTCATGGAGATAGACACGATGGGGGAGAGAACGGACAACCAGTACCTTCTCGCTCTGGCAATAGCGAAAAGGGTAAGGAAACTGAGATCCGGTGCCCCTGCCCTTGTGATCGATATCGAAAATTCCAAAAGAAGACCATTCCAGGCTGCGATGGAAGAATTCGCAAAGGGAAAGGTCCTCTACGAGCTGGACGAGGAAAAGCAGTAGACCTGATCGAAATGCAAAGGAAAGGAACCTGATCCATGAGGATATTTATTCTACTTGCGTCAGTCGTCATCCTCACCGCTGCAGGATGCGGAACACAGGACAGAGCAGGCGCGAATGAAGCGGACACATCTCGTGTCTTCGCAACCGTTGGAAATGTTGATATCACCGAGAGGATGATCAACGACGAGCTGAACCTCATACCTCCCTATCAGAGAAGCTCCTTCGAATCTCCTGAGGGAAAACGGCTCCTCCTCAACCACATCATCGAGAGGGAGCTCCT
Organism: uncultured bacterium; assembly: GCA_964639605.1. Lineage (GTDB taxonomy): Bacteria > Fermentibacterota > Fermentibacteria > Fermentibacterales > JCC-6 > Aegiribacteria. The sequence goes on from CAZXEF010000039.1 coordinate 13,146, forward strand.
CCTCCAGGAAGCGGAGAATCTCGGCCTCGAGAGTGATTCCTTCGTGATTGCTCAGGTGGAGCTGGCAATGCAGCAGGTAGACGCCGCAAGGGACAGGGCACTTATACAGACCTACTATCAGCAGCAGGTGGTGGACCAGGTTCAGGTTTCTGAAGAGGACATTCAGGCGTATTACGAGGATCATCTGGACGATATCTACCACCAGGAACCCCAGGTCAAGGTATCCCAGGTGCTGGTGGCCAGCCCCGAGGACACGGTCGCGGTCCTTGCGGCGCTGGATTCCGGCGAGTCCTTCGAAACCGTGGTCGAGGAGATGAGCCAGCATGAACCCACCAGGAGCACCGGCGGGAACATGGGCTGGGTTACTCTGAATTCACCGATGCCGTACCTCGGCCAGCAGGAGGAGATAGTCAGGCACCTGTTCGAAGGCGAGGTGAACGATGTCCTGGGGCCCTTCTCGACCTCCATGGGCTACCATTTCTTCAAGATAACTGAAAAGAAGGAAGAGGGGAGCCGTCCCCTGGACGAGGTCAGGGAATCCATCGAGAACACTCTCAGACCCACATTGGTCAACTCCTATTTCGAGGAGACCGTCATACCTTCGCTTCGCGAGAGCTACGGCGTCACAGTGAACGAGGAAGCCTTCCTCCCCGATGAGAGCGTCTCAGCCGACTCCCTTTTCCAGTCCGCCCAGAACATGATGGAGACGAACCCTCAGACTGCCGTGGAGTATTACAGGCTTTTCATCCGACGTTTCCCCGATCACCCCAACGCCCATCAGGCCCAGTTCCTCATCGGATTCACCCTTTCCGAGTACATGAGGGACTACGAAGCGGCTGAAATGGCTTTCCAGAAGCTCATCGACGATTACCCGGAATCCGATTTCGTCGACGATGCCCAGTGGATGATAGAGAACATGGGAATTCCTCCGGAGAGCCTTTTCATTGATACCGTCGATGAAGTCGAGGGAGCCCGGCAGGATACCGGAAGCGAGTAAGGTAACTGTTCTTCTGAATCGAGAAGGACCCGGGGGAGTTCCCCGGGTCCTTTTCTGTCCAGGTTCCGCCAGGGGCCTTTCCCCGGTCGGCCCTGTGGCCCATATTCGCCCTGTATATATATACGTATAGGTTTACACCGGGCATGGGAGGTGATCTTTGAAAAGGTGCATTCTGTTTATCCTGACCCTGATCTCTTTGCTTCCGGTCGTTACCGGTTGCGGACCGGTGAAGAACGAGGACACCCCCGAGGGGCTGACGGCCCTCGCGGACAATGCCTTGGATTCAGGCAACGTTTCAGAGGCCCTCAGATACTATTCAATGGCGGTGGATAAATTCCCCGATGATACCCGTTACGCTTCATGGCAGCTGGGCATCGGAGAATCACTTCTGGCACTTGGCAGGCTGGATGAGGCTTTCGAGGCAGCCATGGACGCCTTCCGGAACGCCCCCGACGCTCACACGAAGGCTTCCGCCCAACTCCTGTCCGCGAACATAGGATTCCAGGGCGGGTCCTATCTCAGTGCAGTTGAGAACCTCGTCAGGATGAATCAGGAGAACCTTGACAGCGATGAGACCGGGAAGGCTGTCCAGCTTATTCGCTCGTTGCTCACCAGGATGGACATGGACTACCTGACAGCCGAGCCGGCCGAGGGCTGGACCGAAGTCTTCTTTCTCCTTGAGCTTGAACAGAGATACGCGGCGGAGGGCGACGCCGAGAAATCCGTCATGGTCGGCATGGAGATAGACAGGCTCTTCCCCGATGCCCACCAGCGCTACGGAAGGCCGGAGATCCAGACCATGGAGGGCGGTTTCATCGCTCTGGTACTTCCCCTCTCCGGAGACGGGTCGGCTTACGCAGATAGAGTGCGCACAGGTGTGGAACTTGCCTTCGAGAGGTCAGCGGACCTCTACAGGAACTCCCCCGGATTCATAGTCTTCGACTGCTCCGGAGACAGTGCGGGTATAACCGAGATCATGAATTCACTTGGACCCAACCCTCTGTGTCTCGGTGTAATAGGCCCCCTGACCAGCAGGAACGCCGAGCTGGCCGCTCCCATAGCCCAGAACTGGTCCCTGCCCATGATCACCCCGACGGCCACCTCCTCGAACCTTGATTCCTACGGGAGCTACGTGTTCAGGCTAGTGGTCTCCAAGGGTGATGAGGCGGCGGCTGTTGCGGAATACGCTGTACGGAGGGCTGGATGCATGAGGATAGCCATCATCCACGAATTCACTTCGGAATCGGTCTCCAGCGCCGAGCAGTTCAGCACGGTAGTCATGGAGCTTGGCGGGGAGATCGTGGGCATGGAGGGCTATGAGACAGGGGCAACAGATTACCGTTCACAGATAAACGCAATAAAGTACAGCTACCCCGACGGTATATTTCTCCCGGTCACAGCCTGGGACGCAATACAGCTGGCCCCCCAGCTGAGGTTCTACAGGGTCGAAGCCCGGCTGTTCGGAACTTCCGGATGGGACGATGAGATACTCCTCGAGCAGGGGGGGGATTACGTGGAGGATGCCGTTTTCCCTGTCTCCTTCGGTTCAGGTTCGATGAATCCGGCTACGGCAAGGTTCTCATACTTCTACCAGCGCATGTATGATGTCCAGCCGAATATCCTGGCGGCACAGGGGTACGACACTGCTGAGATCATCCTTTCGGCATGGGAGGGCTCCACACCATCCAGATCTTCCCTGGAGGCTCATCTGGAAGATACCGATGTCTACTTCGGCGCCACGGGAATGTGCACACTGGGAAATGTATCCATCCCCAGGTCCGCATACCCTCTGGTCAGGGTCACCGACGGAGAAATAGTCAGCATTGAATGATAAGAGCCTCTGCGGGTACAACTGGGGTGTGGATATCGGAGGCACCACTATCATACTGGGCTTCCTGGAAGATGATCGGTTCGCCGTGGAAGCGGTGCTGGATACGGGAAGACACCTGGACCCGGGAGAGATCCTGGGAAGCATAGCCGGGGTTATCCTGAATTCCGATCCTGCCCCGGCGACGGTGGGAGTGGGTATTGCGGGGCTGGTCAAAGCCGGCCAGGGGATCCTTGTCTCATCCCCGAACCTGCCGGAGTGGAGGGACTACCCGGTCCGTTCTGTACTGTCGGGATCGCTGAACTGCCCTGTAGTTGTGGACAACGACAGCAACGTGTTCGCCATCGGAGCAGTGAGGACGGGACAGATACCGGCAGAGGGACTCTGGCTCATGGTGACACTGGGAACGGGCATCGGCGGGACCATCGTGAACAACGGTGAAGTAGTGTACGGTACCGGATTCGCCGGTGAATTCGGACATATGACAGTGGAGGCCTCGGGCGAGCAGTGTCCCTGCGGCTCACGGGGCTGCTGGGAGCGGTACGCAGCGGCTGGAGCCCTCACCAGGTACTTCCATCATAGATCCGGACAGGAGCTTCCTCCAAAGGAGATCGCATCCCTGGCCTCGGAAGGAGACCTTCAGGCTTTAAGAGCTTTCGAGGAATTCGGCAGATGGCTGGGGATAGGTCTTTTCAATCTATGCCAGTGCTTCAGCCCCATGGGGATCTTCCTTGCCGGAGGGCTGATGGGAGGAAGCAGATTCTTCCTTTCCCACGCGGAAGATGAGTACCGCAGGAGAGGTGACCGTGACTGGAATGTCCGGGTCCTCCCTTCCAGTTCCGAAGCCGGCGCAAGGGGAGCGGCATTAATGGGCAGAGAGCAGGTCTCATGCCCCTGCCCATGATCATCCCGCTGGTCCTGATGGCGCAGCCCGTAGTGCCCGACAGCCTTGAGGCCGATACCTCCTCGGTCCGGGGTACTCTGGAGACCATAGCCTACTCGGCGGACTCACTCGTATTCCATCCGGGGGATGGCGACCTGACACTTGTGGGAACGGTCTCTGTGGACTACAGGGACATGACGCTCCGGTCCGACACAGTGGAGTACTCCTCCGATGACGAAGTGATAGTGGCAAGAGGAGCCTCGGAACTCTTCGACCGCGGGGAGTCGATCACCGGAAGCGGCATGATTTACAACATAAACACTCGCAAGGGACGGATCCTCGAGGCCGCCTCCGAGTACGACTTCGGGTTCTACAGCGGTGCCTCGATCACCAGGGTGGGAAGGAACGAGTTCAACATAGTCGACGCCAGGTTCACCACCTGCGATGCCGACAGTTCCCATTATCATTTCTACTGTCCCGTCATGAAGGTCTTCCCCGATGACAAGGCCATCGCCAGACCGGTTTACCTGTACGTCGAGAACACTCCCGTTTTCTACTTTCCATACTGGGTGTTTCCCATCAGAAGGGGCAGGCAGCCGGGCTTTACCATGCCGAAGTTCGGCCAGACCAGCCGCGATGGAAGATACCTCAGGGAAATGGGTTACTATTTCGTATTCTCGGACTACTCCGATCTCTGGGTCCATGGCGATATCATGGAGAAGACCAGGTTCGTAGTCGCTGCTGACGAGAGGCACAGGGTCAGGTATCTGTGCAACGGCGGCCTCAGGACTGAATGGAGACGGGAGTTCCAGGCCCGGAGGGACAGGTGGCTGGTCTTCGGGCAGCATCTGCATGACTTTCCCGACGGCACATCCGTACGGCTGCAGGGGGAATTCCTGAGTGACAGGTCCTACCTCGAGGAGACCCAGCAGAATCCCGAGGACAGGATGACCGGGGAGGTCAGGTCCTGGGTAAGCGTCAACAGGTACTTCGGCAGGCTTAGCTTTCAGGGGGTCCTCGACAGGACCAGCTATCTCAACACTGATCCCGACACCATACCCGGTGAGATAGAATCGGTGCAGGAAGTCCCTGATATCAGGCTTTCCCTTCCATCCGCGCCACTATTCAGATCCCCCTCCGACCCGTCCATGATAAGACCCTGGCACTCAATTTACTGGAACGCAAGCGCCCATTACCTGTCCCGGGACATGAGAATGGAGGAGAACAGGGCCACCAATTCAGCGTTCAGGGCGACATCCGGCCTTACAGCTTCAAGCAGGCTCTGGGGCTGGCTTGCGCTGTCACCGTCGATTCAGGTCAGGGGGACCGTCTACGACAGGGACCGGAACAATGAAAGCTACCCATGGTGGGTGCACGGCTCCGCCAATCTGACTGCTTCCACTGATATTTACGGGATCTTCGGGGGAGGTGTCTTCGGTCTGGACGCCCTCAGGCACACCATAACCCCCAGTGTCTCGATCCAGTGGGCCCCCGACCGGTTCATCAACGGTGACGGCATCGTGAACTCCGATTCGGCGGGAACGGAGTACTAT
>CAZXEF010000040.1:0-18387 GCA_964639605.1 uncultured bacterium
AGAACACCGAGTCCGGGTCGTAGGCGTCCGGTCTTCCCGCCTCGAGATACGCCTGCTTCACCGCCTCGTCGGCCACGGTATAGACTATGGGGTCACGGTTGGGGACCAGCAGAGGCGTCTGGTACTGGGCAACCTTCTTCGCCACCCTGCCGAGAATGGTCAGGCTGGCTATCGTGGCCACATCGGCGATGGTGGACAGGCCGGGAACGTAGAGCACCGGCTTGCCCATCTCCGTTGCCCTGCCTATGGCCTCGTCGATGGCCTCGATACCGGCGATGGGCCGGAGGTACATCTGCTTTCCCCTCTGAGCCCTGCCGAAGTAATAGAATATCAGGAAGATGAACAGTCCCCCGGCGATGAGCACCCTGGTCTTGCCCGTGTGATAGAACTCTCCCCGGGGAACCACCTGGGCCGCCTGGGTCTGGCCGAAGTACTCCTCGCCCTCAAGGGTGACGGAAGCCACCCTGTACTCGTACATGGTCCCGGGCTCTATGATGTACTCGGGGTCGTACCCGTCTATGAACTGCGCAGGCTCGATGACCGGGATTATCTTCACCAGGTCCCAGCTCTCCTCGCCCGTTTCCCCGACCTCCCGCCTGTACACATTGTAGGCGAAGATGCCCGAAGTGTCGGCGGGTGTCTCGAAGGATACGACGAGCTGGTCACCGGCGTCGTTGTCCTTGTCCTCTACCGTGATCTCCCCGGGTACGTCCAGGCCTCGATCGGGCTCTTCCGGTACTTCTTCCACCAGCGGCTGCAGTTCAACACCTTCGACCGCCTCCGCACCCTCTATCATCTCGCCGGACAGCGATTCCGCTTCCTGTGTCACATTCTCGACGGTATCCTGCGCTGCGGCAAAAGAGGTCAGCAGAAGGAGAATCCCAAGGGCTGGAATACCAATCCAGTTGTTCCGCATGGATCCACCTTTCCTGTTTATGATGAGTTTTCCTGTCTACTCAAAAAAGCTGTTGATCTTCTTCGCGACCTCGCCGCCCACACGCTTGCCTGCGGCGGCGGTGCCGGCACCTATGTGAGGCGTCACTACCACCCGCTCATGCATGGCCAGCGGGCTGTCCCCTGGAGGCTCTTCCTCGAAAACATCCATGCCGGCTGCGAAGACCTTGCCCGAATCCAGTGCTTCAAGGAGGGCCGTCTCGTTTATCGTTCCTCCCCTTGCGCAGTTGACTATGACCACGCCGTCCTTCATCATGGCGAACTGGGGAGCGTCCAGAAGGTAATGAGTCTCCTTGTTGTGCGGTATGTGCAGGCTTATGAAATCGGAGTTCTTCAGAAGGGTGTCCAGGTCGACCTTCTGGGCATCCTGTGCATCGTCAATATAGGGATCGAAGAAGATGACCTTCATGCCGAAGCCTCTGGCCATCCTGGCCACCTCGAAGGAGATGCGTCCGAAACCGATGAGCCCCAGGGTGGATCCCATGAGTTCCTTGCCCTTGCCGTAGGCCTTCTTGTTCCATTCACCCCTCTTCATGGTGAGGTTGGCAGGACCTAGGAACCTGCTGCATGCAAGCATGTGGGCCATGGCCAGCTCTGCCACGGCAACACTGCTGGCGGCGGGTGTATTGTTGACCGTAATACCCAGTTCGGCTGCCGCATCGGTGTCTATGTTGTCAAGACCGACCCCGCCCCTGACTATGAGCTTGAGTTTGCCCTTTGCGGCCTGTTCCAGAACAGGCTTCCTCACCTTCGTAGCGCTCCTGACCACCAGTGCGTCGAACCGGGGCGCCATCTCCAGCAGCTCCTCAGGCGACATTCCAGCCTTTTCCACCACTTCATGACCCGCACCGCGCATTACATCCAGTGCGCCCTGGTCCACAGGGTCGCAGATGAGTACTCTAGCCATTTAATTCCTCCTGTTGATTGTTATAGCAATCAGTATTCGGACTGCAATCCACGATAAGCTGCATACTACTGAGGGGCTTAATGCAAGTCAACAACTTCGGTGGATCAGGGAACCTCCGTGACGGGATATACCTGCTTCTTCCGAAGCAGACCCTCCGCCTTCTCGACAATGGCCGAGGCTGTCAGTCCGTACCTCTCCCTGAGCCTGTCCGGGGCGCCGCTGGTCCCGAAGCTGTCCATCACAGCCACTGCATCCATCATGGTCGGCGCTTTCAGCGCAAGGGTCTCCGACACCGCACCGAAGAGCCCTCCCGCGGCCTGGTGATCCTCCGCCACCACTGCCGCCCCCGTACTGCATACCTGAGCGAGAAGGAGCGTTTCATCCAGCGGTTTGACCGAGACCATGTCAACTACGCCGGCCTCTATTCCCTTAACCTTCAATATCCTCGAAGCTTCCAGGGCGGCACTCACCATGGCTCCGCAGGCCACAAGGGTAATATCGCCGCCTTCAGCCAGGAGGTTCCCCCGGCCGGGTCTCACGACCTCTTCCGCATTGTAGACCTGGGGGACCGGGTTCCTTCCGAACCTGATGTATACCGGACCCTCCATGCCAAGTGAGGCCAGGACCGCCGCCCGGGTCTGATTGGAGTCCGCGGGGACCAGGACCTTCATGTTGGGGAGCACCCTCATTATGGCCACATCCTCCAGCGCCTGATGTGTGGCTCCGTCGGGACCGACACTGATCCCTCCGTGGGCACCTCCTATCCTGACATCAAGGTTCATGTAGCAGACGCTGGTCCGGACCTGGTCCCAGGCCCTGCCGGCCATGAACACACCATACGTGGCCACGAAGGGAATGAACCCTGCCAGGGCCAGGCCTGCGGCTTCTCCCATCATGTCCTGCTCGCTGGCTCCCAGGTTGAAGAACCTGTCGGGGAACTCTTCACCGAAGGCGGCGCTTCCGATGGACCTGGAGACATCACCCTCCACCACCACTACCCGAGGGTTCCGCCTTCCGGCTTCGAGGATACCCTCCACATAACCTTTCCTGGTGGCTTTCAGCCCGTTCATGAGAGACCTCCCTCCAGCTCTTTCACGGCGGATTCGTACTCCAGGTCGTCAGGGCACCTTCCGTGCCATTCGCACCTGCCCTCCATGAAGGAGACTCCCCTTCCCTTCACAGTGTTCGCGATGACGACAGAGGGGAAATCGCTGCTCCTGCAGTGCTCGAAGGCTTTTTCCAGGGATATGAAGCTGTGCCCCTCTGCAACCACCACGTCCCACCCGAACGCCAGCCACTTGTCCACAAGTGGTTCGATCTCCATTACACCCGAGACGCTTCCGTCCAGCTGTACGCGGTTCCTGTCCACGATGGCCGTCAGATGGCTCAGACAGTAGTGAGATGCTGTCATGGCCGATTCCCAGACGCTCCCTTCCTGCAGTTCGCCATCCCCAAGAAGACAGTAGACCCTGCAGGGCAGCCGGTCCAGCCTGATCCCGTGGGCGATACCGCAAGCCAGGGCAAGACCCTGGCCGAGGCTCCCGGTGGAGGCATCCAGACCGGGAAGGTCATGCATGTTAGGGTGTCCCTGCAGCCTTGAGCCAAGCTTTCTGAGGGTGATGAGTTCCGCCGGGTCGAAGTACCCCCTCCGGGCAAGGACCGAGTAGAGCGCCGGGCAGGCGTGACCTTTGGAGAGTATGAACCGGTCCCTTTCATCCCAGTCGGGTTCTTCCGGCCGGATCCTCATCTCACTCCAGTAGAGCTGCACCAATATCTCGGTGGCGGAGAAGGATCCCCCGGGATGTCCGCTTCCCGCCGCCCTGATCATGGAGAGCACATCCAGGCGAACCTTTCGGGCGATCTCCTCCAAAGGCGCTTCTTCCATGATCCTCCCCCTATCTGTTCCAGTCCTCAAGGAATTTAATCAGGCCAATGTCAGTAAGGGGGTGTTTCACCAGCTTCCTCACCACAGAGGCGGGTACCGTAGCAATGTGCGCCCCTGCAAGAGCGGCCTGTTCCACGTGCTGCGTATGCCTGATGCTGGCGGCGATTATTCTGGTAGGGAATCCGTGAAGGTCGTATATCTCAGCCAGGTCGGCGACCACGTGCATCCCCTCGATGCCTATATCGTCAAGCCTTCCCACGAAAGGGCTTACGAAGGAAGCCCCTGCCAGGGCGGCTGTGTAGCCCTGGGCGGCCGAGAATACCAGGGTGACGTTACACCTGATCCCCTCCTTCTGCAGGACCGATACTGCAGCCAGCCCCTCGCTCCCCATGGGGATCTTTATGACCACGTTCTCATGCCATCCGGCCTTCTCCCTTGCCTCAACGATCATGCCGTCCCTGTCGGTGCTTATCACTTCCGCGCTTATGGGACCGTCAACAATTTCACATATCTCCCTTATCACTTCACGGAAATCCTTTCCCTCTCGAGCTATCAGGCTGGGATTGGTGGTCACCCCCGACAGGATCCCCCAGGAAGCGATCTCCCGTATCTCTTCTACATTCGCAGTATCTAGAAAGAGTTTCATACTTCACCTCTCTGTATAGTCCCGGAGTCTATTCGATGTCATCCAGAGTGCCGTTCTGCCTGATCACCGGGATCGGCACGTATCCTGTCACGAGGGTCTTTGGCTCGTCAAACCCGAAGTCAACCGTTATCCGCCATTCAGAACCGTTCCTCACGGCCTCTCTGACTATCCCTTTCCCGTAGCGGGGGTGGCTTATGAGGTTTCCGGTCCTGTACTCCACCGATCCCTCAGATTTAAAAGGCGTTTCGGTCCTTTCAGGTGACGGTACCCCCGCAGGGGCCATTCTCGACTGCCCCGACGCTATCTCCTCTATGAACCTGGAAGGGCCCGACTGCCTCACACCCGCCCTGACCCTGCTCAAGGTGTAAGTGAGTATCAGCCGCTCCATGGCCCGTGTCATTCCAACGTACAGGAGCCTTCTCTCCTCCTCTATGTCCGATGGAACGTACTCCCCTGGCCTGACGAAGGGCAGCATCCCCTCTTCCAGACCGGCTATGAAGACTGTGTTGAATTCCAGACCCTTGGCGCAGTGAAGGGTCATGAGGGCCACCTTGCCGCTTTCGCGCCCCTCGTACTCGTCCACTGTACTGGCAAGGCTGACCTCGGTCATGTAACCCGACAGTCCCCCTTCCGGGACAGCCTGGTCGTACTCCATCACACTTCTTCTGAATTCGGCCATGTTCTCCAGCCTGGACTGGTCGGTCACATCATCCGAATCGTACTGACGGGCCAGCCCGGTGGACTCAATGAGATCGTCCACGATCTCAAGTGCAGAGGCGCCGCCGCCGCTCCTCTCCTGGGCGGACCTGTACCATGAACCCAGCCTGCCGAGTTCCGCCGCCGCCTTCGAGTTGATGCCCGGGATACTGTCGGCGATGAGCATTGCGTCCAGCGGGTCTGTCCCTGTTTCGTCCACGAATGCGAAGAAAGCGCCTCTGCCCTTCTTGCCGAGTCCCCTGGTGGGTCTGTTGATTATCCTCTCCAGGCTGAGACGGTCCTCATGGTTCATGAGGACCCTGAGATAGGCGATAACGTCCTTTATCTCCATCCTTTCGTAGAACCGCTGGGACCCCACGACCTCGTACCTTATCCCGTGTTTCAGGCATGCGGTCTCGAACTGCCTGGATTGCGCGTTGGTCCTGTAAAGAACGGCGATGGAATCAAGGGGGCAGCTGCCGTCCTCAAGCAGCTCCTCAACCTCCCTCAGTATCCACTCGGCCTCCTCTTTCTCATTGTAGAGACATCTGACCTGTATAGGGACTCCAGGATCCTGTCTCGTCCAGAGGGTCTTGCCATGCCTTCTCATATTGTGACTTACAAGGGAAGAAGCCCCCAGGAGTATGTTGCCCTTGGATCTGTAATTCTCCTCGAGCCTTACTATCCTTGTCCCGGGAAAATCCCTGGAGAACTCCAGTATATTGTCCACGCATGCTCCCCGCCAGGAGTAGATCGACTGATCATCATCTCCTACAGCGCATACCACAGCTCTCCCGGATGCCATTTCCTTCAGCAGTTCATGCTGCACCTTGTTCGTATCCTGGTACTCATCAACGAGTATGTACAGGAATCTTGAAGCGTAGTGTTCCCTTACGTCAGGATATTGACGAAATATGGTCAGAACTCCCGTCAATAAATCGTCGAAATCGAATGCTCCGGAATCCTTCAGTCTCTCCTGGTACCTCGAATAGACTCCCGCCAGGTCGGTTTCCCTCTGGGATTCAGACTCTTCCACAGCTTCATCCGCCGTTATCCCGTCATTCTTGCACCTGGAGATGTAAGACAGGGCTGTGCCGGGAGTAATCCTTGATGCCGCGCTGAAATCCTTCAGAATCCTTCTGATAAGTGTTTTCTGGTCATCTGCGTCGTAGATGGAGAAGTTCTCGCTGTAGCCGAGATGATGGGCTTCCCGCCTGAGTATCCAGGCGCAGATGGAATGGAAGGTCCCCATCTTCACTCTGGAACCCTTCCCGGGGAGCATCTTCTCCACCCTCTCCCGCATCTCACCCGCGGCCTTGTTGGTGAAGGTCATTGCCAGGATCTCCCATGGATGGGCCAGTTCACGCTGGATTATGTCTGCTATCTTGGCGGTGAGCACCCTTGTCTTGCCGCTGCCGGCTCCTGCAAGTATCAGAAGATGGCCCTCTCTATGGGCCACCGCTTCCTGCTGTCTGGGATTCAGGTCATCATTGCTCATAGGTATCCCGATTATCTGGCAAGATTCTTGCTTGATGATATAGTGTTCGGTTGAAAATACAATATGTGCGAGGAGATTCTCAAATGCAAAAACCTGGATTGAAAAACTGGCTGATTCTCGCTGTCAAAGCGTTGATTCTGCCAGCATTCGTTCTCATCGCGCTGCCGGTCTGACCCCCTCCCTGATCGGCTGTAGAGAACTGAGTGTGATCCAGGACATGGGCAGGCAACCGGTTGACCCCTCCGGTTGCCTGCACTACTTTCGGGCAACTTTTCCGGGGTCATTCCTTAAGGGAATCGATGATCTGAACGCTTCTGCTGCAGCCTAGCCTGCCTGCTCCGGCCCGTATCATCTCCATGGCGTCATCCAGGGTCCTGATGCCGCCTGAGGCTTTCACTCCCAGACGATCTCCAACAGTTTCCTTCATGAGCGCCACGTCGCAGGCCGTGGCACCGCCGCTGCTGAAACCGGTGGATGTCTTGACCCATTCGGCGCCGCCTTCCATTGCGATCCTGCAGGCCAGTCTCTTCTCGGCGTCGGTGAGAAGGCAGGTCTCGATAATTACCTTGACGGGACTTCCGGAAGCAGCTCGGACGACGTCCGTTATACACCTGGCCGCTTCGTCCGTCATACCGCTCTTGAGGAAGCCGATGTGAATGACCATGTCCAGCTCGCCGGCTCCCTGGTCCACGGCCCTGGCGGCCTCCTCAGCCATGCTTGTGGAAGCGCCGAGGGGAAATCCAATGACCGAGCAGACCATGGGCTTCCCGCCGTTAAGTATCCTGCGGGCAGCGGGAACCCAGATGGGATTGACGCATGCGGATGCGAATCCATACTCGATCGCTTCATGGCAGAGTTTCTCTATTTCGATAAAGGTCGCATCAGGCTTGAGGAGGGTATGGTCGATCATGGCGGCAAGACCGGTCCTGTCCATGGATCACCCCTCTCTGAGGAAGAGCAGACTTATCTCGCCGGGTTCTATCATCATGGAATCAACGCTGTAGATGGTCCTTCCGTTCACCGTCACCCTGACAGGGTTATCACCTGCCGGAAGGGAAAGCCGGGCCACATAGATCTGCGACGGAAGTGTCAGCCATGCTCTCAGGTCAGCGCGTTCCGTTGCCGCCCCGAAGAGGCTGAGCACAAACCCCGTGACCTGTGAAATGCCACTGTTCTCCTCGGTGAGCTCCTCCACCAGTTCCTCACCGGCCTCGCTCAAACCCGTCTTCAGTACAAGACGGGCCGCTGCCCTGGCCAGATCACGTCCTGCATGGTCCTCCAGGTTCTTTCTGGCTATCCCGGTCAGGTCCTCGGCCAGGAATCCAGGACTGCTTACGCCGCTGGAGAGCACGTTGACGGAATAGTACTCCCTTCGCCTGTCCGGGATGGCCGGAAGTGCGATCCTGTATATCCTGTCATCGGCCACGATGGTATGGGACCTCTCGATCCTGGTGGGAATGAGTCCCATCTCGAGAACCACCACCACCTCTCCGTGGGAGGCATCGGGACCCTGCCCCTCCCAGTCGAGGTCAGGCCACTCAGAAGCGTAACCCTGGTACACGGACTGCATGCCAAGGAGACTGGACAGCCTTAGAATGTCCGACTTCACCCTTGTAGGGGTAGATATGCCGTAGTACCTGGCATAGGATGAATCGTACACCGTGGCGCTGTTCCTGTAGGCAATGAGGGCGTTGTTAATATCCCCGGCCTTCTCGTACAGGATGCCCATGAAGTACCTGACGAAGGCATCGTCGCTGTAGCGGTTCCTGTTGCTCTCATAGCTCACGTTAAGGGCTCTGAGCTTGTCGTTCACCCTCCTGCATTCAACGAGGGCGTCCTCCATATCGCCCCGGGCAGCGTAGCATACAGCCAGGCAGTAGTTGATCATCACCTTCTCGTAATCTGCTCCGCGGAACTCCAGTGCAAGATCGCTGGTAAGGAATGCTCCCACCTCCTGACCCAGGTCAATTCCACGCTGCTGATCGCTGAGACGGTCAGCCTGAAGCAGGAGGCGCTCCGCATCGGAATAGCTTCCGGCAAGTCTCATGAGGTTTCCCAGCTCCATGAGGTAGAGCAGCCTGTTTTTGCCTGTGGAGTCGCTGAAGCTGCTCCTGAACTCTTCGATGGCCAGATCGGGCCGGTCGTTCCGTAGTTCTGATGTGACCCCCCTCATCTCCGCTGTATAGCCGGTGGCGCAAGCTGTCAGCATTGATACCAGAAGAACGGCGGTGAACAGCTGGGGACGGTCCAGTCCTACAAGGGACATGAATTCCCCTGAACTGACTGTGGCCCGGGCTTCTGCCTGATCGGGAAAGGTCCTGTCACCACTCTATGATCTTCTTGATCTCGAGACTGCCCATCCATGTCTTCAGAGCAGTCTCCACGTCAATGAGCTCGAGGCTGATCTGGTAGTAGATACTCCTGGTATCGCCCTCTTCATCTACTATGGATCCGATGTCCCCTGTCATCACGTAGTCAGCACCGATCTCACGACCGAACTCCGCCGCAGTCTCTGGTGATGCGAAGATGCTCTGGTCATACCTCTCGGTCCTGATCTCCTGCCTGCTGGACCCTCCGGCCGCTATCTGGACATCGCCTGACTCCAGAAGCGAGCGCTCGATCTCGTTCATGAAAAGATTGGTGTTGATGTGCTCGGAGCTCTCGTTGTAGATCCCTCCGACCACAATGACCGGTGTGGCGGGGCGGCTGTCCCGTGCTGTGGCGAAAATGTCAAGCCATCGACCACCGAGGCACTGAGCGACCATGGAGTCCGCCACCATTCTGGCGTCGGTATCATTCCAGTAGCCACTGAGATCTGTAACGGTGTCCGGATCGGTACGGGTGACCTCTCGGCCACCGCATCCGGCTATTACTGCCGCCATGGCCGTAACAGCAAGGATCTTCAGAATCTTGTCCATTCTATTCCCCTTCGGTTTTGCGTCAGCTCTGTTCGTACCAGGGCAGCGATACCACTCCCCTGAAAATCACATTGAAATACCCGCTGTCCCTGAGGGCAGTACCCCTAACCGGGGGATCCAGCGGCTTGACTATGAGCGCATAGGGTGACTGGAGGTCGGGAATGCTGTCGGGGGGCTGGGCCCATGAATTCCCGGTCCATTCCCACATTATCCTCTCCTCCGGTGTCTCGTTCTCGCTGAACATAGCCATACCGGCCGGCGACACTCCTATGATCCCGGACACGGTCATGGATATAAAATCAGAGTAGGAGTTCATCACTTCCCAGGTATCTTCGTACTCGATGATGCCGGCGGAGGCGGCAGCGGCCATCTCTGTCTCCGAGGGCAATCTCTTCCCCAGGTCGTTAAGGTAAAGACTGGCCGCATCGTAGGTCAGGGCCACAGCCGGGTAGTCAAAGCAACCGGTCTGTACAGTGATCCCCTCGACCCTTCCCTGCACGTCCCTGTAGATCACCCACGGGGTGTACCTGACGAAGACCACATCGCGGAAATCATCACTGATGCTCTCCCCTGGCATGAGGAGAGACTCCTGACCCGTCAGGTATACGGGAACCTGCTCAACGTAGGAGATCTCATCGGTAAGCCAGCTGAGCACGTTCCGGCATATGACTGGCTCGTTGTCGATGAAGAATGCGGGTACATATAACATCTGCCCGTCTACACTCACCGAGCAGGCAGGAACGAACTCCATTCCCGGTGGAGGCTGCGGAAGACCGCATTCCCGACAGAACTCCCCACCGCCTTCATTACCGCATGCGGGACAGACCCATGCGAATGCAGCCGCTGTCAGTGTCAACAGAACGAGTATGACTTTCAAACCGGTTCTCCTCCGAAGTATTTCATGTAACTGGTATGATCAACATGTGAAATATACCAGATCGAGCTTGTAACTCACTCCCGCTACATCATCAGAACTCGGCTCCCAGAGTGATATAGGTCACTGGTCTCTGGGAAATCCCCCTGATGTCGGTCCTCCAGGCAATATCATGTTTCAGGAGGAAGTATCCCAGGTTGAACCTGTAGCCGAGACCTATGCCCATCTTCAGGTCCTGAAGGTGAAAACCACCCTCTGTTGACGCTCCCCTGAAACTGGAAAGATCGTTGAAAGCAGTACCCAGGTCAAAGAAGAACACTCCCCTCCCATTGGTTATGATCATGGGAAGCGGAGCATCCAGAGCCAGTGTGTTAACGAATGGAATCCTCATCTCGGTGGAGAATATCCCGTACCTTCTTCCCTGGACACTCGCGTAGTCGTAACCCCTGAGCATGTCCCCGTAATTCGTGTAGAATCCCAGGAGTTCGTTTATCGTATCGACCTCTCCCCAGAGGAGCCTGTGCGGGATCGCTCCGCCTAGGAAGAACAGCTGTCCGTCAGGACCCCAGCTGGATCCCGCCGCAAGTCTCGTGGCAAGTGTCACTCTGGGAGAGACCCACAGGTAATTTCTGAGATCGAGCAGGACAGTTGTATATTCGGCAAACCCGGAAAAGGGCGGGGCATACTCCCCGATGAGACTAAGCCTGCTGCCGACCCTCGGTCCGACGCTTCCCCAAAGGGCGTTGTCGATAACGATACTGCCCTGGACGGAGAGAATATTCTCGTCAAGGTCCGTGGTAGAGTTCCATGTCCCCGTACGGCTCAGCTTCCGGTAGCTCAGGGTACCGCTCAGCCTCAGGGAGGGGCTAACAGGATATCTGACCTGGGCGAAACCACCCATGTCCACATCCCTGACCTCCTCGTAGTGACCGTCCGAGAACCTGAAAAGGTACCTGTAGGATTCCCTCATCAGACCGAAGATGTAATCGGTCCTGTGTGGGAGGTAGCCGTAGAAAATAGCAACATCGACATCGCTCAGGCTGCCGCCGTTGAGGTTTGTGTTCACCAGCATCTGGTGGTGGGCGAGAACATCGCTCAGCAGGAACTGGGTATAACCCGCTATCCCCAGATAGGAGTCGTAGGAGGCCATGGCGCTGGCATAGTCCACGGTCAACCTCGGAGTATATGGCCGTATGCTGCACCGGTACCCGTCATCGGAAGACAGCGGCTCAGTGAGAGTGCTTGGATGCTCATCAGGGAGCGGGGGACGGACATCTTCCGGGATCGGCAGGAACGCGGGTGTCAAAGGTGGCGCCTCCGACTCCGAGGCCCTCTCGATGTCATAGGTGCCTTGCCTGCACTCGACCACACGTCTGTCGGTGATACCGTAGGCAAGGTATACCCCGGCGCCGCTCCAGTCACTTGAAACAAAGGTGATGATATCGGATGAATCGGTCCTTGAAGGTGACTCGATAGTCCTGTAAAGAGCCGTGAGACGTATGATCTCGCCGGTATCCTCCTCCAGCAGATAAAGGTCCGGGTAACCGTCTCTGTCGGACATGAACAGAAGGCCATCAGGGACGGTCATGGGATATCTCACTTCTGATGAATCCATCAGAACTGTTCTGGCATCTCCGTTCAGCAGGTACTCGACTATTCGAGTGACATTCTCGGTATCCTCCGTTACGCACAGAATGCCGCCATCGCTCCAAGAGAGGTCCCTCTCCCCGTTCTGATTATCGCTTATCTGCCTCAGCTGCTGCTGCTGAAGGTCCCAGAGGTAGACATTCAGTCTTCCGTCCTGCATTCCCGAGAAAGCTATGTACCTGCCGTCAGATGACCAGGTGGGGTCCCGGATAAGGTCCATCTCGAAGGGCATGGTCTCGTCATCGCCGCCTGTGCAGATGAGCAGTCTGTCGCCGGAGATGTACTGGGCCGCCACGGCAATTGAGTCTCCTGTGGGTGAGAAGCAGCAGATCCGGTACATCGGTGAGATCGAGGCGTCCCGGATCCCTCCTGAAACGAAAGGCCTGTCCTGCACTTCTCCCGTTACAGCCGATCTTACGGTCACCGCGAACCTAGCATGGTGATACTCCACTCCCGCGATCAGCCGGCCGTCGGGTGAAACTACTGTATTAAGCTGGGCGATTCTTTCATCGTTCCTGTAGATAGCGTTCCCTATGTCACTGGGGCTTTCCCCGCAGGCCAGCTCAGACCAGTATGTCTCTCTGGCCCACTCAATGAACTTCTCGTTGAACTGCTCCCTGGACATGCCGAAGACGGCGTTGAAAGGATCGCCGGGATTCCTCCCGCCCTGTGACATGGAGCTCTGATCCTCAGCACCGTATTCCTTGGCCGCCCTCGAATTGATGTGCCTGACGAACTCCCTGTACTTCTCCTCCCCGTACCTTTCGTTGATGAAATGGTATATGGCCTGACCTTCCCTGTAGACCAGGTAATCGGACCTCCTTGAGAGTTCTCCTATGGATACTATCTGGTTCGATATCACCATGTCCCTGAACTCGGCCTCGGAGGCGCGGTCCCAGCCTATGGACGTATACTCCGCCAGTCCTTCCATCATCCAGAGCGGAGTCCCCCCTGTGATGATGTTGATCAATGAACGTTTGTAGAGCATGTCGTAGATGAAGGCATGATTGATCTCGTGGGATACCACATGACGGAATTCGGACCAGTAGCCGGTGAATGGGATCACGACCCTTCCCTTGTAGAATTCAGTGAAACCCCCGACTGCCTGTGAGATCTCGTATGGGTTGATGTCCGTCTGTCTGAAAGTGCTGGGTGAAATGTACAGCACTATCGGTATCGGTGTTTCCGGCATGTAGTTGAACTCTTCTGACAGTTCCTGGAGTTCTCTCTCGGTATGGACCAGAAGGGACTCGGCCGGTACTTCCCCGCCCTGAGGAAAATATATCGTGAAATGCCGACCCTGGATCTCCCACCAGTCCTGCTGTTCCACCTGTACCTTGTTGCGCCCGAAGCTGGTGGCCGAGCAGAGAGAGAAGAGAACGGGCAGCAGGATTACAAGCGTCTTCTTCATCAAACCTCCAGTATAGACTGTTCATACGGACATAGTTCGACTATACTGCCGCAGTTCCATATCGAACAGGAGTAAAGTGCGAAATCTCAAGATCTCTCTCATTCCAATGCTGCTGGTACTGACAGCATGTGAGGAGCCTGGTTCCTACAGCGCGGTGCCCGAGAGCAGCAAGGCGGAACTTCGTCTTGCGGCGGGAACCATGGCACGGTACAGCGTTCTCCATCCATGTGACAGCCTGCGGCCGGTAATGATCCCTGAGAACAGTATCATGGGCATCATGGAGACGTGTGAACAGCACCCTGAGGCCTGGGCCTATTTCTACGCCTGTGTCGTAGATACAATAAACAAGATGGAGCCTCCCGATCCCTCCTGCCAGGAGATGGGGTTCGAGAGGTACAGCGAGGACGAGATCCGGGACTAGGAGATCCAGTAAGCATTCTCAGACTTGCATCCAAATGATGTCTTCCGGGGTTTGCACCGAGACGCCGTGCTTCGTATTCTATTCCAGTCGAGATCCGGAAATGGGGGGAAAACCGTGCTCAATGTAATACCGCGACCAGTTCAAAAGCTCCTCCTTGATGGAATGGACTCATCCCTGCGCGAGGGTATCGTTCTCTTTGCTGACATCTCAGGCTTCACATCGATCACGGAGTCACTGCTGGAATACGGTCGAAAAGGGGCGGATGTCCTTTCCCGGATACTGAACAGGATATTCTCCAGGGCCGTGGATGACATCTACTCGTACGGCGGGGAGATAGCGGATTTCGAGGGTGATGCGATCATAGCCGTATTCCCTTCATTTCGGCCGGAAATGGCATTCTACGCCGCCATGTCGCTGAAGGACTTCTTTGACTGCAGACCCGTCTGGAGAACCGACCTTGGACGATGGCCCGTTTCGGCGAGGGTATCGCTGGCTTCCGGGAATCTGGAATGGCGGATCATAGGCTCAGACAGGCTGGCGTTCTATCTCGGAGGTACCGCGGTTGCTCGCGCCGCAGGGCTTTCCACCGGCGAGCTCTCGAATCCTGTTGCCTGTCATGACAGCTATTCCACCCTGGTCAAGAGAGAACTGGGGATCTATCCTGAAGAGCTTGAATTCGATGGAAGCCGCAGATCGGGGATCGGCAGCGAGAGGATACGAAGAAGCACGGCCAAGAGGTTCGTCTCTGAAGCCATCGTATCAAGCAGGCTGTCCGGGGAGTTCAGGACCGTCACCCCGGTATTCCTTCATCTTGCCGGCGAGGATTTTACCCAGCTCAGGTCTAACTCAGAGCAGGTACTCGAAGCAGCGACCTTGTACGGAGGCGAAGTGAGCGGTTTCTTCGCTTCAGATCGATCCTATATCACCGGCCTGGTGCTCTTCGGGGCCCCAGTGTCGTGGGAGAACAACAATGAGAGAGCATTCGACTTCACCCTTCAGCTTCTGAACGGCCTGGGCAGCTCATTCAGGGCCGGGATCTCCAGTGGTACGGCCTACGCCGGCATCGTAGGCAACTCACGCAGATGCAGGTACTCGGTCTATGGTGACACGGTCAACACAGCTGCAAGACTGGCTATGAAGGCAAGGTTCGGCGAGATACTCGTCACGGACACCGCCTCCGCCGGCAACGGGCGCAGTCATCTTCTATCGGGGTCCAGAAGATGGCTGCCAAGGGGAAAATCGGAAGACATCCTCATCCACAGGCTTGAGAGCACGGGAAGCAGGGACAGCGGCTGCTCATATATCGGCAAGATGCTGGGCCGCAATGCGGAAGCTGATGAGCTGCTCGAGGCTCTGAAACCGCTGGAGAGCGGCGGTTTTGCCGGACTTACCGTTGTCTGCGGCGAACCAGGAATGGGAAAGTCAAGACTGATCTTCGAAGTGGCCAAACGGCTGGAATCAAGCTGTCAGAGCTTCGTACTGAGATGCGATGACATACTGAGAAAGAGCCTGAACCCGTTCGTATACTTCCTCAGGGATCTCTTTCATCAGAGTGAATCAAAAGATTTGGTCCAGAACAGACGGGCTTTCGAGGAGAGGATAAGGTTCCTGCTGAGAGAGATGCAGGAGTCGCCGCATACGGATGGCGGCACTCTTTCGAAGGAACTTGAGAGAGCTTCCTCGATCATCGGGGCCCTGCTTGGACATCACTGGCCGGACTCCGTTTACTCCAGACTGGATCCGGAGAGCGTGATGGACAACACCATTCTCTCACTGAACACGCTCATCACAGCCCTGACCATCATAGGACCACTGATACTGATCATCGAGGACATGCAGTGGATGGACAGGGATTCCCGCAGCGCTCTGGGGAGCATAGCGGCAAATGCCCTTAACATCCCCCTCGGGATACTGGTCAGCAGTCGATATGCTGATGACGGTTCCACATTGCCGGTTCCTGTCCAGCGGTCCATCACGGGACTGCTTCACCTGAGAGGCATAGATGAGGACTCGGCAGCCGGGATTATAGAGGACAGACTGGGAGCCCCTCCCGACAAAAAGCTCTCGGAGTTCATTATAGGGAGCTCGGCCGGCAATCCATTCTACATTGAGCAGTTCTGCATGTACCTGCTCGAATCCGGGCAGATAAGGCTGGATTGCGGAACATACAGGCTTTCAGGCAGTGATATCGAGATACCCTCCGGGATCAGGGCCATCCTTGTGGCCAGGATGGACCGCCTTCCAAACAGGATAAGGAAGTTCATGCAGACCGCCTCGGTCCTGGGTCAGGAGTGGAGCGCCGAGACCCTTCAGCTGATATCCGGTCAGAATGAGGAGTATGACCTCATTGATGAGGGTCAGAGGCTGCAGCTGTGGTCGAGGCAGTCGGGGTCGATCTTCGCGTTCAATCATGCTCTGTACAGGGACACAGCCTACGGAATGCTGCTCGGCAAGAGCCTGAGCAAACTTCATTCCCGTGCAGCCGACGTACTCATCGAGCTTCACAGGGACGATCCGGAGCCGGTGGCGGGGGAGATAGCCATCCACCTTCGGGAGTCCCGGCAGATGGCAAGGGCGGTGGACTGGGGATGGAGGGCCCTGTGCCATGCCCTGGACAATTACAGGAACACGGATGTCATCCAGTGGTCCGACAGACTTCGTAACTGGATTATGGCCGACGCTTCGGAGGGTAACAGGAACCCGCTTCTGCTGGACGTGCTGCTGAAGAGGGACGCGGTCCTTCACTCCCTGGGCAGGAGGAACGACCAGAGAGGGAATCTTGAACTCATGGACAGTCTGGCCTGCAGGGAGAGCTGGGCTCACAGGACGGCGGAGATACTGAAGGCCAGGGGAACCTACGCCTGGAGCATCGGCGAGGTGGATGAAGCTTTCGAGCTGTTCAACCGGGGACTGAACTTCACCAGGAGGTCTATGGATGAGGCCATCAGAGGCAAGCTCCTTGGCAACATCGCCAATATATACGCTGCAAGGGGCAGGTTCGACGATGCCCAGAAGTACTACAATATGGCTCTGGGGATCCACAGGGGACTCGGGGACAGAAAACAGGAGGGCATAACCCTGGGCAACCTGGCCATACTACTTCGCAGGTCCGGAGATGATGAAAGGGCACGCCGCTGCTACGAGAAGGCACTGTCAATACACAGATCATCCGGCAACAGGATGGGTGAGGTCAGGATACTCTGCGGTCTCGGGAACCTGGAGGAAAAGCCCGAGGATGCTCTCAGATACTACATGGAAGCGTTGGCCATCAACAGGGAGATCGGCGACAGATGCAACGATGCCATCATCCTGAGCAACCTGGGAAGACTTGAGACGGCGGACGGGAATTATGACAACGCCGCGAAATATCTCGACGAGGCCCTGGGAATCCACAGGCAGATCGGCAATGCCGCCGGAGAAGCGGACACTCACTGCCTCATCGGCGAGATGTACTATTTCATGGAGCGCTGGAGCGAGGCGAGGAAGCATTTCACCAGGGCTATCGAGTTGAGCAGAAAGACCGGGAACTGCAGGCAGGAGTGCATTTATCAGGGGCTGCTGGGACTTGCAAGTTTCGAGGATGGTGCCCTGGAGGAGGCCACGAAGTGCTACGCCGGCTGCTACAGGCTTATCATGGAGTTCGGGTTCCCAACAACCATCGACGACTCCCTGCCGATGCTGAGGGAGAAGCTCCTCGATAGAGGGACCGATCCCCAAGAGCTACCGTTCCCTGACCACTGGGAGTGCCAGTCATAGGCTGCAGATCTCTCCGGGATCGGGTCCGTTCCTAGCGGACGCGGGTGATGACCCGGGAGATGTCCTTGAAAACGATAAGCAGGAATATCACAAGTATGATTATCATCCCGGTCTGCTGCATCACCTGAACGGTCCTGCTGGAAATGGGCCTGCCCCTTATTCCCTCGATCACCAGTATCACCACATGGCCGCCGTCCAGCACCGGTATGGGCAGCAGGTTGAATATCATTATGGCCAGGGATATGCTGGCCAGCGTGTAGAGGTAGCTGGGCAGCCCGGTCCTGGCCTGCTGCCCGAGGGTCTCCGCAACGTAGATAGGTCCCCCCGAACTCTCCGCCAGCTCCGCGGGCCTGCTGAAGAGCCTGAATAGTGTGGAAACGACGTAGGCGGTTCCCTCACCTGCAGATTTCACTCCTTCCCACATCGCCGGGAAGAACGGCAGCCTGACCCTCTCCGAAGGAAGACGGACGGTGACACCGGTGAGGATCCTTCCGTCGTAGACGCCAGGAGTGACCCATGCGGTGTCCAGCTGTCCCTCCCGGTAGAACTCGATCCTCAGTTCCTTCGTGCCCTCCGAAACCATGGACTGGAACTCACTCCAGATCCTGACCGGTTCTCCGTCCACCGTAACTATGCTGTCACCGCTGCGGATCCCGGACTCGTATGCCGGGAACCCTATCATCGCCTCGTCGATCACCACCGGGACCAAGGGCTGGAAGGGCAGCGAGTCATCGCCGACGGAGTAGTCCATCTCCATCCTTCCGGCGGAAGTGC
>CAZXEF010000041.1:0-18378 GCA_964639605.1 uncultured bacterium
GATTGGGCCAGGTGTTGTAGGCATTCTCCAGCCAGGCATCGATGGCTGCGGGAGTTCCGCCTATCTCCGATATCAGGCCCGTCTCAACCTGGTATCCCTTCTGGGCTTTCCAGTCGATTAGGTCCTGGGCAAGGGCGATGGATTCTTCGGAACCGATGAAGACGTAGCTTCCGTCGATGACATTGGCGTCTGTAACGGGGACCATTCCGAGGACTTCATCGTACATGCCGAGAAAGCTCCTGGTGAAGCCCTGGGCGCACCTGACCAGCTCGTTCTCGCCGGTTCCCCCGATGCCCTCTATCCTTGCTGTGACGGAGGTGGTGACGAAAACTTCACCCGTAACGGGGTTCACGCTTACGGGGCTGTACCTGACCCAGGCTACCCTGATGTCCCTCAGTATGTTTACCGATTCTATCTCGACCGGGGATGCCGGGAAGATCTGTGAAGCGCTGTAGAGTTCATTGTTTATCCGGTAGGGTCCCTGTCCTCCTGTATAGGTGGGAGGTGCCTGGTAGGGCGCCACGGAGTACCGGCCCAGATACTGAGTGTCCTGGCTTACTATCTCAACCTGCACATTTCCAGTCTGGGGAACAAGGACCATCCTTCGAAGGACGGGAAGGTCCGGGGAACCGACGGCCGCCATGTAACCGCTGCCGGAGGGGATCCTGAAGATAGTCCCTGGTCCGAACTCCTCCAGGATAACGTCCAGCGCTTCCAGTGCCTGAAGGTTGAACTGGACCAGTTTGCTTTCGTCCGCGGACTCAAGCAGTACGACCTCCTCCACCGGGCCTTCCGCACGGAAGACCACGTCTCCCATAGCAACCGAAGCTGCGAAGAACATGGACATCAGAATAAAATACTTCATGTCACTCCCTCGTATTTATATGTTCGATCACAGAATGGATTTACGTACTATCCGATTTCCGGCTCCGCAAGTCAATGAGAACGGTCCGGATCGATGCCCCGGTATCTGTCCCGCGTTCATGCAGTTCCCCAGTGTCGCGGAGTATACCTGAGTCTTTTTCAGCAGGTCGAATGTTATAATCGGAGGATCGGACCGCAACGGGAGGCTTTGAATGAGGTTATTCGCCATCGGTGACCTGCACCTGTCAATGTCCGGTGACAAACCCATGGACGTTTTCGGGGAACACTGGAAGGACCATCACATGATCCTGGAGAGGAATTGGAGAAGGGTCGTGGGCTGTGATGACACCGTTCTCCTGCCCGGTGACCTGTCCTGGGCCGCGGGCCTCGAGGAGGTCCGTGAGGATCTTGCATGGCTTGACCTCCTGCCCGGAAGGAAGATCATCATCAAGGGGAATCATGACTACTGGTGGGATTCTTTCGCTAAACTCAGAAGTGCTCTTCCTTCCAGTATAATACCGCTACAGCACACTGCCTTGAAAGCAGGTCCCGCGGTGATAACGGGCGTGCGGGGATGGGTGACCCCCTTATGGGATGAATTCGATGAAGAGACGGATGGAAAGATCTACCGAAGGGAACTCCTCAGGCTGGAGATGGCGCTTGACGCAGCCGGTGACCTCATGGACAACCGGGGGAAGCTGGTGGTGATGATGCACTACCCTCCAATAGTGGGAGGAGCGCCGACGGAGTTCGCCGCCATGATGTCGGACAGGGGAGTGGATATCTGCGTCTACGGCCACATCCATTGCGCTCCGGGATGCTGGCCCGGCCGTCTGGACATTGAATCCGGCGGTGTTCTCTACAGACTGGTCTCCGCGGACAGGCTGGACTTCACTCCCATGGAACTGGCGGTATAGATAATGCTCGTGAACGGCTCAGCACTTGGCATGAGGTTCGGAGCGGAGGAGATCTTCGACGATGTGAGCTTCACCATCAACCGCGGGGACAGGGCTGCGCTGGTGGGTGTGAACGGGGCCGGGAAGACGACACTCATAAGGCTGATAACGGGGGAGCTTGAACCCACGTCGGGAGATCTCCGCATCTCCTCAGCCACCAGGCTGGCCCATCTGCCCCAGCAGATGAGCGGATTTCCTCGTGGCCCCCTTCAGGACGCCGTATGCAGGGAGGCCGGGGAAGCTGCCAGGGCTATCAGAAGGATGAACAGGATACATGCCGACCTGGAGACTGCAAGTGACGGCGAGAGGAAGAAGCAGCTGCTTGAAAGACTTGCCGATGCCCACGACCTGGCTGATTCCACAGACGCCTTCAGGCTCAGATCAAACTCGGAGAAGGTCCTTGCGGGT
Organism: uncultured bacterium; assembly: GCA_964639605.1. Classification (GTDB taxonomy): domain Bacteria; phylum Fermentibacterota; class Fermentibacteria; order Fermentibacterales; family JCC-6; genus Aegiribacteria. The sequence continues at coordinate 2,229 of CAZXEF010000041.1, forward strand.
CTTGGATTCACCAGGGAAGACCTGTCAAAACCCCTGGAGGAGTTCTCCGGAGGCTGGAGGATGAGGGCCCAGCTGGCCTCGCTGCTGCTGTCGGACCCTGACGTTCTTCTGCTGGACGAGCCCACGAACCACCTGGACCTGGACGCCAGGATATGGCTTGAAGAATACCTGACAAGGTTCGGCGGCGCGGTCTGGATAATTTCCCACGACCCGGGTTTCCTCGACAGGATCGTCGACCGGGTGCACGAGCTGGAGTTCGGAAGCCTCACCGCCTACTCCGGCAATTACACCTTCTACGAGAACATGAAGCGCGAGGAGATCTCCCGCAGGGAGAAGCAGGCCAGGCACCAGGCTGAGCAGATGGAGAAGGTCCAGAGGTTCATCAAGAGGTTCAAGGCAACGGAGAGCAAGAGGTTCCAGGTCAGGAGCCGGGAGAAGATGCTGGAGAGGATCGAGATAATACAGACCCACCGGGACCCGAGGCACATCAGGCTCAGGTTCCCGGACCCACCCAGGAGCGGCGAGATAGTGGCCAGACTGGAGAACGTCGGCAAAGAGTACGACCGTCCCGTGTTCAGCGATGTCGACCTTGTGATAAACAGGGGTGACCGGATAGGTATCGTGGGCAGGAACGGAGAGGGGAAGTCAACCCTTTCGAGGATACTGGCCGGGGCGGAGTCGCCCAGCAGCGGTTGCTTCAGGCAGGGCTCCGGGGTTGAGACGGGCTTCTACACCCAGGAAGTGGACCAGGACCTGAACTCTGAACTGAACCTTCTGGAGCAGCTCTCGCTGGTGAGCCCCGCCAGCGGGGAGAAAGAACTCCGGTCCATACTGGGAGGGTTCCTTTTCACCGGAGACGATGTATTCAAGAGCACGGGAGTGCTGTCAGGAGGTGAGAAGAGCCGCCTGGCACTGGCGCGAATTCTCCTCAGCCCCGTGAACTTCCTGATACTGGACGAACCCACCAACCACCTCGACCTGTTCTCCCGCAAGATCCTGTCCGAGGCCCTGGAGGAGTATTCCGGCACCCTGGTGCTGATAAGCCATGACGAGCAGCTGCTTTCGGCACTGGTGGAGAAGGTCTACGAAGTGGGGGACGGTAGGGTCAGGCTGTTCGGCGGCTCCTTCGATTACTACCTGGAGAAGAAGCAGGAGCGGATCCGGCGCGAATTCGAACCCGGGGAGAGGAAGACCTCCGCCGGCAGCTCGCCCAGGGAGATGGAAAGGGAGAGGAAACGCCGTGAAGCAGACCAGAGGAAGCAGAAGTACGCGGAGCAGAAGAAGAGCCGGCAGAAGATCGAGAGGATAGAGCGGAAGCTGATGCCCCTGGAGGAGAAGAGGGAAGAACTAGAAGCTCTGCTGCAGGACCCTGAGGTAATTTCCCGATCCTCGAGGCTGGTGGAGCTCCAGAAGGAGCATGCGTACCTGTGCCAGGAGATACAGGAGTACCAGAGGATGTGGGACCGGCTTGCGGAAGAGCTGGAAGAATAGTTCTTCCCTGTTTCTCTGCATCATCAATAATCTTTGCGCGTGAGTCTGACTCCGTTCGCTTCCTCCAGGTCTGACGCCTTCAGGTGCCCGGACCTTGAGTCCAGGCCATTATTTGGACCCGCAGTTATATTGACGGCTGGATAACCTTGTGACTGCGGCATTGTCCGGGCCTTCATCGTTCCGCAGGAGAGGCGGTTCCCTTGAGACCAGCACATGTCACGCGGAACGTGGACATGACCTCCGGATCGGTGAGAGGCAAACTGATCCTCCTCGCCTGGCCCGTAATGCTCTCCCACCTGCTTCAGACACTGTACAACCTGGCCGATGCCTTCTGGCTGGGTAAGCTGGGCCGCCAGGCCCTCACCGCGCCCACGATAACCATGCACGTGGTCTTCATAGGCGTTGCGCTGGCCATGGGGCTGGGCGCCGCCGGCACCACGCTGGTGAGCCAGTACAAAGGGGGCGGCAGGGAGGACCTTGCTGCAGGTGTGGCGGGACAGCTCCTCACGCTTCTCACCGGTCTCGGCATAGTACTCGGCGTTGTCGGGTTCCTGCTGACACCGCAGATTCTGCGGCTTCTCCAGACCCCGCCGGACGCATGGAGGATGACCTACGACTACATGCGCTGGATATGGGCCGGCATCCCCATGCTCTTCGCCTTCACCGTCTATCAGGGTGTCAGCACAGGGCTGGGGGACACCGTCGGACCTATGCAGGTCAATCTGATATCCGTCGTCCTGAACGTGATACTTGACCCGATCCTGATATTCGGCCTCGGACCGATCCCGCCAATGGGTGTTGTGGGGGCGGCGGTGGCCACGGTCTTCTGCCGCGGGATAGCCTCGGTGATAGGCGTGTCCAGACTGATCAGGGGAAGGGGAGGCCTCCGGATCAGGCTTTCTCACATGAAACCGCAGTCATCCATGGTGGGGAGGATACTCAGGATAGGCCTTCCCGTGGGAATGGGCCAGATGGGCACCAGCATGGGGTTCACCATGATGATAGGTATCGTGAACTCCTTCGGCAGCGCGGTGACTGCGGCTTTCGGCGTCGGGAACAGGATAATACACATGGCCATGGTCCCCGCCATGGGGTTGAGCCAGGCCAATGCCACCGCCGTGGGGCAGAACCTGGGAGCCGGGGATGAATCAAGGGCCGAGAGCTCCGTCAGGAGCTCCCTGTTTCTCATAGGTGTCATCCTCCTTCCGCTGACGGTCCTCATGTTCTTCTTCGGGGGCGACATATCCAGGGCCTTCGTGGACGACCCCACGGTTGTGGCACTGGGAAGGACAATGTTCAGGATCACTACACCATCCGTCTTCGTCTTCGGCTTCCTTCTGGTGATACTGGGAAGCTTCCAGGGCTCCGGCCACACGATGCCGGTCATGGTGCTCAACATGTCGAGGCTCTGGGTACTGAGGGTACCGGCGGCCTATCTGCTGGCCTATACCGCGGGAATGGGCGCCATGGGGATATGGTGGGCCATGTTCATTTCGAATACCGTGATAGCCGTATCGGGATGGCTATGGTTCAGGACAGGCAGCTGGAAGAGGAAGGGCAGTCACCTGGTCAGAGACGCCCTGGAGGCCGAAGCCGTGCCCGTCTCTACCGACCTTGACTGAGACCGCCCGTCAGAGGTCCGCACCGGGTGTCAGAGTTCGTCCACCTCTTCCGACAGGTCCAGCTGGACCACGGTCTCTTCGTATGTTATCCCGAAGAGCTGGTAGCCGCCTGTGATGTACATGTCGTAGAGGGTCTCGCCCGGGTCGAGGGTCGCAATGTATGTGCCGTCGTTGTCAAAAACCAGCAGGTCGCCGAAATCGCTGACCCAGACCCTCCCCATGGGATCGGTGCATATGCAGGACGGGGAAGTGAACTGTCCCTCCCTGTCGCCGTCGCTTCCGAACCTGTTGAGGAACCGGCCGTTGGGGCTGAACTTGAAGATGCTCCCGTTGAATGAGCCATAGGCGAAGATGTTCCCTGAGCCATCCACCGCGACCTCCGTATCCAGCTCCGAATCGCCGCTCTGGCCGCTGATGGCCTCCCTGATGACGAACTCCAGGCTGCCGTCGGGAGCGAATTTCAGAATATCGTCACGGTTGCAGTACCATGATGCGACCACGCTCCCGTCATCGCAGACCGCCACGTCTTCGAAACCCCATCCATCGGGGTGGCGGAGCTGGCCCAGGAGCTCGCCGGTCTGTGCGTCGTGGATATAGAGCTCACTGTCGTAGATTATGTACAGCCTGCCATCCCTGGAGATGTCCATGCCGTAGATGTAAATGTCCTCGGCCTTTCCCACTTCCCACTGCCCTGTCCAGGTCCCGTAGGGATCGAAGACCTGTATCCTGCCGGAATTGAATTCCGCGACGTAGATGTTGCCCTGAGGGTCCACACACACATGCTCCGCATCCTGGAAGAAGCCGGCGCTCATGCCCTCCCCTCCGAACGCCATCACCAGAGGGATCGAGGAGCCGCCCGTCAGCGCGGCCACCGGCCCGCTGAGGGCTTCCTTGACCTGCTCGGACCTCATTATCCAGAAGACCAGCGCCACCGCCAGACCGATGATGAAGATCACCACCGAGACGATGACGCCCGAGCAAGACCTCTGGACCGAGGAAGTGTCCACTATCACCGTGGGTCTCACGGTGGGCTGTTCCTGGGTCCATCCAGCCTTGTCCTTCTCCAGCAGGGCCTCAGGTACTATCACCGTACTGTCGCAGTAGGGGCAGGAGAGAGTCTTCTTACCTTTCTCAACGTGCAGGGAGGCCCCGCAGGACGGGCAGTCAAAATCCATTATCTTCATATGCAACCCCTCTGTTCAATACTGGACCTCACTGTTCAGGGTAAAGGATGTTCATCAGTTCCATGGAAACCTCCCTGACCCCCACGGAGTCCACGGGCTCTCCCTCCAGATAGGAAGCCCTTGTCACGGCATTGCCTATCAGGGTGCTTCCCGGAGGCACAAGGAGGGAGTTACGAAGAATATCGTCCAGCTGTGACACGCAGTCATCCCCGGGAACATCGCCCTGGTCCCCTATGAGCCATATCGATACCTCTCCCGAGGTCCCGACCTCGACATCGAAGTGCAGGTTCTCACCAGTGTCCGAATGGAGGTCCCTGCCTATGACCCTCTCCAGGACTGCCTCCAGCACCGGCGCCATGGACAGGCGGTCCAGTCTCCCGGGGAGACTTATGCTCACCGCGTTCGGGATGCTCGAGGCGTTGAAATCCCTGAGGGGATACTCACCCTCAGGCTCTGAAGGCATGGTGACACTGTAAGAGGCGGATGGAGGCGGAAGTGGCGAAGGGGCCGTTCTCCAGGGCCTGCCCACGTCATCCCCCCTTATCCAGAGGAGATGGTCCGAATCGGGCCTTACGGGGTAGATGGCCGAGATGAGACTGTCCACGGCTGCGAATCCGCTGCCCCATGTGGACATGTACTGCCGGTCAAGGGGATGCGGCTCCACCGCGATGCCCAGAAGGTTCGACGGCACGCTTCCATGAACGCAGGTGAAAGACAGTTTTACGGAAGCCTCGCCGGACGGGACGAGCTCTTCACCTGTGCCCCTCCAGGCGGCGGGCGACAGGTCGACCTCACCGGGATGACCGGTCCAGAAGAACGCGTTGCCCTCTACCGGTGACTGGATCATCAGGGTGTCCGGCTCGTCTTCCAGCCAGGCGCTGGCCCTGAGGGGAAGCTCGGCGGGGAATTGACCTGAACCTTCACGGCTGAAGATGATGACGGCGGAGGAGCAATCGGATACCGGGACCAGCTCCAGTCCTCGGCTCAGGGCCGAGTTGTCCGGCATGCCTTCGGCGGATGCCAGGACGGTGGCTGTTTCAAGGAGCTGCTGTCCGGTTCCCAGGGGACAGATGATCAGGTACCCGGCCCAACCGGCCCTCTGGATCATCATCCCGCTGCATGCAAGGGTCCAGAACTCCTCTCTCTGATAGGATGTCATGCCCTCCCATGGTTCCTCAGGGAGAAGTCCGTCCTTCATCATGACCACTATGATGTCCGCAGAATCCGTTACAGGGGGAAGGTCGTAGACCGTTGAACCGAGGCCGGCTATGATGGCAATGACGGATAGAAGAGTCAATTACATATCCCCCATCAGCCGCTCGAGCTCCTCGGTACGCTGGTTCGCCTGGTCCGCTGCGGAATGCGCATCGTTTATCAGAGCCTGTGCTCCTGATACAGGCTGCTGAGTCTGCAGTATATCCTCCGCCGCCGATCTGAGCGTGCCATCCCCGGTGGAAGACAGGGTATCGGAAGCTATCTCAGGCGAGGATGCAGTATCCGGCGGTGCTGCGGCCTCTTCGCCGCTCCCACCGCAGCCGGTGCAGGCCAGACAAAGAAGAACGCCGGCAAGCAGAACGATTGTCTTTCTCATGATTGCTCCCTCCAGGGTTTTAGAACCCTGTCCATTATTTCCGGTCCCTCCAGCCAGGAGAGGACTATGCCGTAATTTGTCACGGGCACTCCTGCAAGGGCAAGTCTGGCAACCCTGGCCGAGAGTTTCTGTGCGCTTATCATACAGCCTCCGCAGTGTATGACCACACTGTATTCCGCCAGCTCTTCCAGTGAGGGGAACTCCCTGCCGAATGCATGCTCTATCCTGACGCCCGGGCATATCCGGGCCAGCTTCTCCGGTATCTGGACCGTTCCGATGTCCTCGGCTATCCGATCATGGTTGCAGGCTTCCGCTATCAGAACCCTGTCGCCCTCTCTGAGTCCGTCAAGGGCCGCGGCTCCCCTTGCGAACAGGGGGAGGTTTCCGCCTGAAGTTGCGTGTATCATCATTATTGAGAATGTGGTCAGGCTGATGTCTTCCGGGACCCATCGGCCCATTACATCTATTGCCTGTGAATCTGTCAGGACCAGCTGCACCCCTTCATCGGACCCCAGGGATCCCAGGAACGAGCTGAACCTTTTCCTCTCCCCCTCCGATATCGACGCCGACCCGCTTCGGGCCAGCTTGAGATCGGTTCGGTACAGGCCTATGGGGACCCCCAGCCTCAGCAGGTATTCCATGGCCATCTCCTGCGGCCGGAGCAGCCTTCCGCTGGGGGATTCCTCGTCCAGGGGTATGTGCAGCAGCACCGGCGCCCTTGTGCTGAGGAAGGGCAGCAGTTCCACCCTCTTCCTTTCCCCGGGTTTCGAATCCTCGATGAATCCGACCAGCCCGGACACATTGTCCGGGCGGCTCAGGTCCAGAAGGATGTGGGGCTTACCGGACAAGTCCATCAGCGAGGACCTGCAGTACTCCACCGTCTCCTCCAGGCTGGCCCCGCTTTCTTCAAGCCTCTCACCGGCGTCGGCGTGGATGTTGAAGACCGCGCACAGCTTTCTTCCCGATTTCCTTGCAAGGGCCGATACACCGGATTCCACGTCCAGGTTCCCCGACAGGAAGGACTGGACGGGGTCGATGACCAGGATGGCCAGGTCGACCTCCTCCAGAGCCGCAAGGGTCTTCCTTCGCTTCTTCTCCCCGAGACCGCTGTCCTCGTCGAGGCCCGCTGTATCGAGTATGCGTACCGGTCCGAGTCCGTGGATCTCCATGATGGAGCTCTTGATGTCCGACGTGGTCCCGGGAGCTGGGTCGACTATGGAAGTCTCCTGCCGGGTCAGCAGGTTCATCAGTGTGCTCTTTCCCGCGTTTATACGTCCGAATATCCCCAGAACGAGGCGGTCAACCCTGGGCAAAGCGGATCTCCTTCCATGCACGGGCCATACCAAACACAATATTTATAGTCAAATACTCTCAGGCGGGCATGTACTCTGCATCGATCATGTACCTTGACCCGAACCACATACTTTACGATAATTCGGTCCCGTCCGCGCGGAGAGGTGGCCGAGCTGGCTTAAGGCGTACGCCTGCTAAGCGTATGAGGGGCGTTGAGCTTCTCCGAGGGTTCAAATCCCTCCCTCTCCGCCATTTTCAGATTGAATTCTTTTCCAGGGACCCTACCTGAAAGTGGCCTCGTCGATGGTCACCCTGAAGAACAGGCCTTCCCTTTCGAAGCGATCCGTTCCGAAGAACCATCCCACCCTCAGCCTGGAGGGGATGGTGTAACCCCCGAAGGTCGTCTCATCCTCCATGAAGGCGCCGAAGTCGTAGAGACCGTAACCTTCGTCCAGGGGGTTTCCCCACCGCTTCATTCTCAGCGATACGGGGCGGCCTTCGGCGTCGATCTCGATGGTGACCGGCGAATCGTCCCCATGCAGTGAGAGGTCGACGGTGATGCGCCCGGGATCCTCCTGGGATATCCGGGCTCCGCTGAGAAGGAACGCGGAGGGAAGCCAGAGCATCTCGGCCTTCAACCTTCCCGCGGCTGAACGGGTGATGTCATGTCCCGAAGCCTTCATTACGGGGATTATGCCCATGGCTTTCCAGTTGAGTTCGCCCTTACCGCCGAGGAGCCTGTCGTAGCCCTTTATCGGGATGCCCGTCTTCCTGACGGTGGCGGCCCAGATCATCTCACCGCGGCCCAGTATCACCTGCTCCGCCCTGAAGGGCAGCCAGCCGGAAAGGTCTATCTCCCCGTGCATTCTCAGTCTGACACCCCGGGCAAGAACGGTGCCCGGCAGGATGGAATGCTGGAAGTAGAGGCGTACTCCCTCGGGCATGTCCTTCAGGGATTTGGGGCCGAAGGTGTCAGATCCGCGCTTCACGGATCCCCAAAGGCCGCTGCAGTCGTTCGTGCCGTTCATGGCGCGCTACTCCAGAGGGTCCAGGACGCGGCCCATGAAGAGCACGGTACCCGTTGTCCTGTCCATGACAAGGTATATGAAAGGCCGGTCGACGCTGAAGGGGGATGCGGACTCACCGTTCATCTTGGCCATCACCACCGCCGTGGCTGCGGCGGCCTCGGTGCCGTACTCGTCCACAGAGACGAAGGCCTGGTGGATCACGCTGGATATGTAGAGCCACCGGGTGCCGTCCATGCCGGAGAAATCAGCGTCGGGGCCGAATGCCGAGGTCATGCCCATACCGTAGAGCGCGTCCTCCAGCAGGAACCTCGAAGTGCTCCGGAACTTCGGGAGCCTGAGGATCAGACTGGCATCGCCGAGGCCCTCCATAATCTCATTGAGAAGCTCTCCGTCCAGGTGCTCCTCGACCTTGATGAACATGCCGTCATCCGGGAGTATCACCAGCATGAAGAAGTCCCTTTCACGGTACGGCAGTTCAACGGCACTGTAGCCGCAGCCGGTTGCCGTCCTGAAGTGCTCCGAGATGGTCATCATGGGGACCTCCACATGCTCGCCCGAAAGGAGCGTGAAGTGCCGCGGGATGGTTCCCATGGGGTCGAACTGGAACAGCCAATCGGCCTTGAAATAGATGGCGTTGGTGAGTACCAGCCTGGTGGCAGTGGTGAGCAGTTCCGGAGGTATGAGGTCTGCAATCCTGTCCGCTGTCTGTTCCGCCACCCATCCGTTGATGGTCTCACGGCAGGACTCCGGGTCCTCCGAAAAATCAAGCTGCCTCATCCCCGAGCCGTAGTCCTCCCAAAGCAGGTCGAGGAAGCCCGGCAGGAATTCGTAACCCGACTGTCCCCAGAGAGCGTTCACGGTCTGGAGTTCGAATCCGTCGTCTTCCCCGGTCCCGCTGTCAAGGTGCGCCTTCAGGTCCCGGAAAGCGCGGTGCAGTTCATCTCCGGGAAGTGTGAAGTTCAGGACCTCGCTCATCTGCTCTTCCGTGACGCCCCTGGCCCCGGCGTAGGTCATGGCCAGTGATGTGGATATGCTGTAAGGGGAGAAGAAAATGTTCCCGTCATCGACCGCCAGGACCCTGTAGAGGTCCAGGGCGAAGGCCGTGTTGTCAGCGGACAGAACCGTCAGGTCATTTTCCGAGGTATCCAGGGCAGTGCATATGCCGATAAAGACAACAAGCAGGGCGGATGTGAGCACCATCGAAGACTTTCCCATGTCTCTCCCTCCCCGTAGAATGTGATAATGCTGACCGGAATGAAGATAGTCCCATTGTGAAGGTTCAGCAATGATGGGAGGGATGGTCGCACTTGACGATCTTCTTTCGCCTATTATAATAGTAATAATTCCTATTACTGATTAGGAGAATATGGATGCGTCCACGGTGCGAAGGAACACGAGACAGAGACAGGTCATCCTGAGGGCGGTGAGGGAACTGGGATGCCACCCGACCGCGGAACAGGTCTACGACAGGGTAAGGCGCGAGCTGCCCAGGACGAGCCTGAGCACCGTGTACAGGAACCTGGGAGTGCTGGCGGACCAGGGGCTGCTCTCCACGGTGGCGGGTGCTGGCAAGAAAGTGCATTATGATCATAATAGGGTAGAGCACTGCCATATCCGGTGTTCTCTGTGTGGCAGAATCTGTGATGTGGATATATTTCCTTCAGATATGGAGGGGTTCTCGCCGGAAGACCTGTCGGGTTTCATCCTTCAGGAGGTAAGTATCAACCTGGTGGGAATATGTCCCGCATGTTCAGAAAAAAAGGAAAAGGAGAAAACGGTATGAGCATCAAAGGCACAAGGACCGAGAAGAACATACTCAAGGCCTTCGCCGGGGAATCCCAGGCGAGGAACAGGTACACCTACTTCGCCTCCCAGGCAAAGAAGGAAGGGTACGAACAGATCTCCAGGATATTCGATGAGACGGCCAACCAGGAGAAGGAGCACGCCAAGCGCCTATTCAAGCTTCTTGAAGGCGGCGCGGTCGAGATAACCGACAGCTATCCCGCCGGCATGATCGGGTGCACGGAAGAGAACCTGAAGGCCGCCGCCGCCGGCGAGAACCATGAGCATACCGAGATGTACCCGGGATTCGCGAAGATAGCAAGGGAAGAGGGCCTCAACGCAGTGGCCGCCATATTCGAAGCCATTGCCGTAGCTGAGAAGCAGCACGAGAAGAGGTACCTGGATCTCATGAAGAACATCAACGAGGGCAGTGTGTTCAGAAAGGACGGTATCGTGATCTGGCGATGCCTGAACTGCGGATACCTCCATGAGGGCGTGGAGGCTCCCAGCCTCTGTCCCGCCTGCGCCCATCCGCAGGCTTACTTCGAACTTCTTGCCGAGAACTGGTAGGTGATAGGATGAAGCAGTTCAAGTCCACGGAGGAGATACTTGATTTCGCCATCGGAGAAGAGCAGTCGGCGTCGGACTTCTATACCAGCCTCGCTCAGCAGGTGAGCAGCCCCTCGGTTCGCAAGATGTTCATGGAGTTCAGCGAAGAGGAGCTTCAGCACAAGAGCAAGCTGGAGAACATCAGGATGGGCAGTGTCGAGTACCTGCCCGGGGATCAGGTGGTGAACCTGGGCCTGGAAGAGGTGCTGGTGGACGTGGCGCCCACGAAAAACATGGACTATCAGGACGCTCTTATACTGGCGATGAAGAAGGAGAAGGCCGCCTACCAGATGTACATGAGACTGGCGACCGTGGCTTCGGACCCTCAGATCAGTGACCTTCTCAGGGGTCTTGCAAGCCAGGAGGCCAACCACAGGCTGAGATTCGAGATAGAGTACGATGAGCATGTCCTCACGGAGGACTAGAAAGGGGCAAGGAAATGCCTAAGCGCATGGAGATCTACAAATGCGAGATATGCGGCAACATCGTCGAACTGACACACGGAGGTGCGGGGCAGCTGGTATGCTGCGGGCAGCCCATGAAGCAGATGGAGGCCCAGACCGCCGAGATGGCCACCGAGAAGCACGTGCCGATCATCGAGAGGATCGAGGGAGGCTACAGGGTCACGGTGGGATCCACCCTTCACCCGATGATCGACAAGCATTACATAGAGTGGATAGAGCTTGTTTCGGGCGAGGGTATACACAGGCAGTACCTGAAGCCCGGGATGGATCCGATAGTCGAGTTCCGCACCGGTGACCTCGGCGAGGTCAGCGCAAGGGAGTACTGCAATATCCATGGACTCTGGAGGGACTAGGAAATGCTCAGCGAAAGGATGCAGAAGGCCATCAACGATCAGATAAACGCTGAACTCTATTCCTCCTACATGTACGCGGCGATGTCCATGTACTTTCAGTCGGTCGACATGAGCGGCGCCGCCGGATGGATGAACGCCCAGGCAAAGGAGGAACTGATCCACGCGGAGAAGTTCATGGATTACATCAACGGAAGGGGCGGCAGAGTCACCCTTCAGACAATAGAGAAGCCCCCGTCGGAGTGGAAGTCGGTTCTGGACACCTTTGAGGCGGCGCTCAAGCATGAGCAGAAGGTTTCCTCCATGATAAACAGCCTGGTCACACTTGCCAGGGACGAGAAGGACCACATGACCGACAACTTCCTCCAGTGGTACGTGGCAGAGCAGGTCGAAGAGGAGGCCTCGGCGGCCGAGGTGGTCAGGAAGCTCAAGCTGATAGGCGATTCCGGCGGCGGCATGTTCATGATCGACAATGAACTCGGCCGGAGGGGCCTGGTCCCCGAAACCGCAAGCGGAGAGTAGGTGCTCTGAAATGGCAGACCAGTTCAATGCGCATGAGGTGCTGACAATGGCCGTGCAGATCGAGAGGAACGGGCAGGAGTTCTACAGGGAGGCTTCCAGGGCAGTGGACGACGAACAGGTCTCGACGCTCCTGTCGGACCTGGCCGGGTGGGAGCATGGACACGAGGCCCTTTTCGAGTCCATGAGGTCCGACCTCACGGAGGAGGAAGAGTCCTCCACAGCCATCGACCCTTACGGTGAATCGGAGATGTACCTCAGGGTCATGGCCGATGACCATGTATTCAGACAGCGGACGGGAAAGCCGGCGAAGGAAATGATTACCGGAAAGAGCACGCAGGAGATAATCGACCTGGCCATAAGGTTCGAGAAGGACTCGCTGCTGTTCTTCCTTGGCATGGAGCGACTGGTCTCGCCTCGACTCGGCAAGGACAGGCTGTACAAGGTCATCGACGAGGAAATAGGACACATTTCTTACCTCGAGCGTCAGAGAAACAGGCTGAAGGGCTAGCGTACCCGGGTAGCTGACGGTAGATATCGTCAGGATCGCTCCCCGCAGACGGGCAGAAGGAGTTCTCATGAGTGTTTTCCAGGCCGTCAGGCTCACTGACAGGGTCTACTGGGTCGGCGCCATCGACTGGGCCCTGAGGGATTTCCACGGCTACAGCACCAACCGCGGTTCCACGTACAACGCCTACCTGATAATGTCGGACAGGATAACCCTGGTGGACACCGTGAAAAGGCCTTTCTTCGAAGAGATGATGCAGAGGATATCTTCGGTCGTCGACCCTTCAGGCATCGACATCATAGTCAGCAACCACTCGGAGATGGACCATTCCGGTTCCCTTCCGGAGACCATGCGGGCAGTGGGACCCTCCAGGGTCATCGCTTCCCACATGGGCTCCAAAGCCCTGTCGGCCCATTTCCACTGGGAAGCGGACACCGTTGAGACCATGGGTACCGGAGACAGCATCGACCTTGGAGGCCTGAGTCTCAGGTTCATCGAGACACGTATGCTGCACTGGCCTGACAGCATGGTCTCCTACCTGCCGGAGGAGAAGGTCCTGTTCAGCCAGGACGGTTTCGGCATGCACCTGGCCAGCACCGAAAGGTTCGACGACCAGCTCCCCCTTGACCTCCTGGAGGCGGAGGCAAGGAAATACTACGCCAACATCCTTATGCCGTACTCTCCTCTTGTTAAGGGCCTGCTGGGAAACCTGAAGAAAATGGACCTGGACATAGGACTGCTCTGTCCGGACCACGGGCCGGTCTGGAGGAGAGGGATCCAGTGGATACTGGACAGGTGGGCGTACTGGGCAGAGGCCAGGCCCGTTCCCAGGGCGGTTGTGATCTACGACACCATGTGGGGAAGCACGAAGAGCATGGCTGAAGCCGTGGCGGAGGGACTGGCCGGTGAAGGAATAAGCACCAGGATCCTCCCACTTCGCGCCACCGACATAAGCGACATCGCCTCGGAGGTCCTGGAGTCTTCGGCCATCGTCGTCGGAAGCCCGACCCTGAACGGCAGGATATTCCCGTCGGTGGCCGAGTGCCTGAACTACATCGGAGGCCTCAGGCCAGCAGGGAGGATAGGGGCTTCCTTCGGGTCCTACGGCTGGAGCGGCGAAGCCGTGAAGGAGCTTGATGGACTTCTGGAGGGAATGAAGGTCAGGCTGGTTGGGGATGGACTGAGAACCCTTTATGTGCCTGACAGCTCTGCGCTGATGGAAGCTGTGGAGCTGGGCAGAACTGTCGGGCGGGAACTGAACGGTATGCTAAAAGGAGAGAGCTGATGGATGTTACCCCACTTTTCACTATTACTTACGGGCTCTACATTGTGGGGTCCCGCAGGGGAGAGAAGCTTAACGGGCAGATAGCGAACACGGTCTTCCAGATCACATCGGAACCGGTCAAGGTAGCCGTCTCGATAAACAAGACTGAACTCACCCATGAACTGATAAAAGAGGCGGGGAAATGCTGTATCGGGGTCCTCAGCCAGGAGGCGGACATGCCCTTCATCGGCAATTTCGGCTTCAAAAGCGGAAGGGATGTGGACAAGTACTCAGGGATACCCCATATGCTGACTCCCGGCGGATGCCCGCTTCCGGAAGAGAACATCCTGGCATTCATCGATCTGGAGATCACCGAAGCTATTGACGTGCATACGCATACGATCTTTATAGGCAGGGTCACCGACTGCGGGATAACGGCTGAGGGTACTCCCATGACCTACAGCTACTACAGAGAGGTCCTCTGCGGGAAGACCCCTCCCACAGCTCCTTCCTATGTGACGTCCGCCAGTGATCTGAAAAAGAGACCGGAAGGAAAGGAAGAGAACCGTATGAAAAAGTACGTGTGCAACATCTGCGGATACGTATACGACCCGGAGATGGGTGATCCCGACGGGGGCATCGAGCCGGGAACAGCCTTCGAGGATATCCCTGACGACTGGGTCTGCCCCGTATGCGGCGTGGGCAAGGACCAGTTCTCGCCCGAGTAGAGATCCCGGGCCCCGCGATGGATGATGGTACCCCTCCCACCCGGCCGTCATGCCGTTGCGGGGCCTCTTTCTTCCGGATCAACTGCTACACGGGGGAGCAATGACCACTGTCTGGAAGCCGACTGAGAACGCCTGGTGGATATGGCTCATTCCCATCGTGGTCTTCACCCTGGTGGGAGGCGCGATAATCGTGGCGGCGCTTCATATGCCATCGACCTTCAGATCGGAGTTCCTCGGCCTTTCTAGAAGAACGGAGCTCATCATTCTGGGAGTGTTCTTCATAGCAGCCCCCATCTTGTTCTCTGCATCCCTTTTCCTCTTCCTGAGGGGGAGAGAGAAGGACGCGGACCGGATCGAGTCCGAAGGCATCCCGGCCACCGCCGAGATACTGTCCTTCGAGCACACGGGTACCACCGTCAACAACCTCCCTCAGTACAGGTTCAGACTGATGGTCAGGACCGAGGACGGAACATCCATGGAGGTGGGCATGAAGTCCTGCATCGGCTTGCTCCAGCTTCAGAACATCAGGGAGGGTAACGTATTCAGGGCAAAGATCGATCCTGTGACCCATGACAGTATGGTGGTCGACTTCGGGAAGATAATCAGCGAAGGATAGAGCCTGGAGACCGGAAAGTGATGCCGGACCTTATGCCTATCAGTTCGGCCGCTATACTGACGGCGATCTCCTTCGGGGTCCTGCTGCCTATCGGCAGGCCGATGGGGCTGTGCACACCTTCCAGGAACCCGGAGGGTACACCCTTCTGCAGGAGTTCCCTGTAGACAGCCGCCCTCTTAGCGCCGCTGGCCATCATCCCAACGTACCTGAGCGTCATCCCGGAAAGGCTGCCGAGCACTTCCGAATCAGCTCTGTGCTCGGGGGTCATTATGACGGCCCAGCTGTGCTCACCCTGATCGATATGCTCGCGGGCTCTCCCATAGGGTGAGACGATCCATCGGCAGTCCGGCGGGTCCGGCAGGAAAGTGCTCTCCCTGCAGTCTATGACAACAGGCCTGAAGGACAGTCCGGGCAGCAGGGCCGCCAGTGCCCTGCCCACATGACCTCCTCCGATTATGTACACCGTATCGATGACTCCCAGCGGTCCTGCGTACTTCCATCCGGGATCCCTCTTCGTGAACCCGTGATCCTGCGGAACCTCTCCATCTTCAACCGTGAAGGAGCTTTCAGTGATCTCCAGTATACCGTGAGAACCGCGGTCCAGCATCGCGCGGATATCGCGGACAGCTGCGGCCACAGGAGGCGTCACAGGGATGATCAGGGTGGTCTGGGAACCGGAGCAGATCATTCCGGAAGAGCCGTCCACGTCCTGGATATGCCTGTGCACCAGCGGTTCCGGAGCAAGGTCCCCCGCCCGGAGCTTCTCCATGGACCGTTCGATGAGCTTCTCCTCCATGGAACCGCCTCCCACGGTACCGACACTCTCGTCCTCCGCCACCGCCATGACGGACCCCGCGCTCCCCGGACCGCTGCCTTCCGTATCGGCGACCATGAGCAGTACGCAGGGTCTCCCCTCCAGGGTCCATGCGAGCAGCTTCCCCCAGGGACGGAGGTCGGTCACCGGTCACCGTCTTCCCCGGCGAATTCCTTCTCAATCTTCTCGAAGTACTCCATGCACCGTCTCACGTAACGGCGCTTCTCGTCATATCTGCCGGGGAAGAAGCTCCTCTTGAAGCCGTAGACTATGATGTTCCTCAGCTC
>CAZXEF010000042.1:0-15014 GCA_964639605.1 uncultured bacterium
CCATCGTAGCCGTAGTGGTCGAATTCGCCTTTGACAGGTGACCAGGAGAAGCCGGCGTTGATCGTGAACATACTGATGGTGTAGCCAGCACCGCATCCGAAGCCCAGTCCCTCCCGGCTGATCCATTCGGTATAGGCGGTATGGAACAGACCGGTCCTGAGGGTCAGGCTTCCGGTGGGTCTGGCGATGCAGAAAGCCCGTCCTGTCAGCACCTCCGCCTCGTCAAGGACGGCTGATTCTATCTCAACGCCAACGGTGAGGTTCTCCAGTACGTTCACCATGCCTCCCGCGGCAAGGAACCCGGGCGTGTATTCGTCCGGTGACGACCAGGATGCCCCGAAGGTGACATTCTTCAGGGGTACCGTCGCTCCGAAGCGCCAGGTTGCCTCGTCCCATCCGTAGCCAAGATGCACGATGTTGTAATCCGGTTCCTCGGTGGATATGTCGAAGTTCTGCTCACAGACCCTCAGTCCCACGGCGCCGCCGAGCACGAGCCAGTCGGCGGCATCCCACGCCAGGCCCACGTCCACTTCGGCGAAGTTGCCCTCGATCTCCATGGAGCCCTGCAGGCTGTCGCCGCCTTCAGGTATGTAGTATGCGGTCCTGAGGGGCATGCCTGCGGTACTGGCGGCGGCGATGCCCAGAGAGAGTGATTCGATGACCTCTATTCTCATCCCCATGGAAGTGCTGCCCAGTCCCGAACTCCAGGAATCCGAATGGCTGCCAGCATTGTCGGTGTAGTCCGCATCGGACATTACCGGACCGTAGGCGGCCGAGAACAGTCTGCAGTGGAGCCTGCCGGATATGCCCGAGGGGTTCGTGAGCATGCAGACCGGGTCTTCCATTCCAAGGGACCTCATCCCGCCCAGTGCCAGGTTCTCCGGACCGTATCCGGGGAACGGCATGCCGTTCCTCAGAGGTGGATATATCGCATAGGCGCTTCCTGCGAGGCAGAGCATGGCCAGGATGGCGAGACAGCTCAGTATTGATCGTGTCACAGTGACGGACCGGACCCGAGCCCGGTTGTGTCCTCCACGAAATGAACATAGAAGTCCAGCGTGAAAGAGATGTTCAGCAGGTGCTCGGTGTTGTCCTCGTACAGTACCGTGTCCTCCGATATGAATATCCCGTTGACGTCGCCGTCCACATCGGCCACCGTAACTAGTATCTCGATGGGGTTCCAGTCACGCGTGGGAACTGTGGTCCTGAACTCGTAGTACCCGGTCGAATCCGTGTAGTTGTCGTTTCCCTTCGAGTATTGAACATCCACATCTATCAGCATGAAAGCTCCCGGAACCGGTGTCGAATCCGATTCGCTTCTCACGTATCCCGTTATCTCCACGTTGTTGAAGCTGCCCTGGTCGCTGATGCATCCCTGTGAGACCAGGACTATGAACGACGCTAATGCAAGCACCGATATTGAAAGCACGCGGCCGGCGGTATGTGCGTTCATGCTCGAGTAACCCCCTTCATTATTTTTCGGGACAACCATACTCGCACAGCCGGAATGCTGTCAACGAACCGATATTGGATGACCCGGTCGAATCCGTTCCCCCCTGGCGTTTTCCATCGGAGTGTGGACTTTCCCGCGCTATCTGCTACTCGACAGGGGTTACAATTCGCACGGCATCTTTGATGACCTGACTTGCCGCAGGGTCCGCTTCGTCGCCAGGGTGCGCAGCAATACCTGTTCGAGGTCATCGAAGATAGATCTGTGTCCTGCAGTGTCGATCAAGTGATACTAAGTGATCAGACCGTTCTTATGACCGGCGGCAGCTACCGCTATCGCAGCACGGTCTCCATCGAATCAGAGCCGGAATCCGGAGGGATCGGCAGGTGAAACCCGATGAGTATCACCGCAGGTATTATCGGCTTCTGTCTTTGTACGGAGAATTGGAGTATCATATTATGTGATGCTCATGATTCCGGGGTTTTTCAGGGAGTCTGTTCAGTGGATGATATCCTGACCGTATTCAATAATGTCCTGGCAGACGCATGCAGACGCAACGTGTCCGACATCCATCTCTGCGTGGGTACTCCATGGAAATACCGGCTCAACGGTAATATCGCCACCATCAGGGACCTGCCTGTCCTGAAGCCGGACGATACCGAAACCATCGTCCGGCATATAGTGACTCTGTCCAGGAATGTACTGAACGAACAGATCGAAGACTTCGTTCATCTTCTCAAGGATTTCGACTGCTCATACTCAGTGCCTGGAGTATCCAGGTTCAGAGTAAACATATGCCGCCAGAGGGGGACTTTCTCCGTGGTCCTGAGGGTCGTTCCCTTCGTATCGCCGACGATCGAGAATCTCGGTCTTCCAGCAAGCCTGAAGAACATAGCCATGGAGGAAAGAGGATTGGTCCTGATAACGGGTATAACAGGAAGCGGCAAATCAACCACCCTCACAGCCATGATCAATCACATCAACAATAACCGGCCATGCAAGATAGTCACGATAGAGGATCCCATTGAATTTCTGCACAACGAGATAAAGGCATCGGTGATACAGAGGGAAGTGGGGAACGATACCGACAGCTTCAGCAAAGCCCTGCGGGCAGCGCTCAGACAGGACCCCGACGTGATCCTGGTTGGTGAAATGCGGGACAGGAGCACTATAGAGATCGTCCTGAAGGCCGCTGAAACCGGCCACCTGGTGCTGTCTACCCTGCATACACTGGATGCTCCCAGATCAATCCAGCGGATTCTCAGTGTTTTTGACCTCAACGAACAGAGGATACTGAAAGAACGTCTTGCGGAATCGATAAAAGCGGTCATCTCTCAACGCCTGCTGCGCAGGGCCGACAAAAAGGGGCGCATCGCCGTATTCGAGATCATGCGTGCCACTCTGAGCATTCAGGAGTGTATAAAGAATGAGGAAAAGATAGCCAGCATCAAAGATCTGATAGCGAGCGGCCGTGATCAGTACGGCATGCAGACATTCGACCAGCATCTCATGGACATTTACAAAGCCGGGATCATCAGCCTGCCCACAGCCATTGCTGCCGCCTCCAGCCCTACTGACTTCGAACGTGAGGTTCAGTTCGGACAATGATGCCGATGGTATCAATTCCCTTGTCCAGCTCATTTTATTAAAGCAGTGCGCCGGACCGATGTCCGTTCAGTAAAGCGTGCAGTTCCAGGGGCAGGAGCTATCTGACCTGGTTCATATTCTCTGTCTGGTCCCGTCGGAGTTCAGTACGTACAGCCGGCGTTCCTCCCAGAGCAGCGCCTGCTGCCCGCCGAGGTCCTCCACCGCTACATCGATGGCCAGCACTTGGCCGTCGTAGAGGGATGTCAGGCTGTCCACCTCGGAATGGCCAACCACGATGCGGTCGACACTGTAGAAATCCAGGAGTGCTTCCACTTCTTCCCCGGTGGCTTCGGGGTAGCGGTCCTCCATCCCGTAATGATAACCGCGGTACCAGAAGGGCCCCAGGCTGCCGTAGAGGGTCCTGACGGCCGGGGAGAACTTCAGCCGGACCGTGGAGCAGTCCAGGCCGCTCCAAACAAGCTCATTCATCTCCTGAACGGGGAGGTTCCCGGCCAGCGAATCGGGGGCAATGCCCGCGTGCACGAACAGGGTCTCGTCGATGATGATCGCCGTGGGCCTTGTGCGCAGCCAGCGGCCCAGCTCCGTATCCGGGCCGAAGAGGTCATCGTAGTCAAGGCCGGTGGGTCCGGCTATGCCTTCCAGATACCTCTCGTGGACGTATCGCAGGTCGCCCCTCATTACCATCAGCTCATGGTTGCCCAGGAGGAAGTGGACCATGCCTCCGGCATGTGCGGCTTCCCGCTCCAGCCTGTAGATCAGCCAGAGGCACTCGGTCACCTGCGGCCCTCGGTCGAAGACGTCACCGTCGATCACCAGGTGTCCGTCCCCCCAGGTCCAGCGGCACGTGCTGTCCATCACTTCCGCTGAAATGAGTATCTCCCTGAAGTGCTCGTAGTCGCCGTGGATGTCGCTTACGGCAAGGAAGCGGGATACGTCTTCAAAACTGCAGGCTGCCGGGGCCGGAGGAGCCGTGGGAATGCTGTACACAGAGGTGCTGTCCCATGCGAACCCCTGGAAACTGATCGTGTCGCTGCCGGTGAACGTCTTCTGCTCCAGCGCCCCGTCCCAGTAATAGAAGACCACTGCAGTGGTGTCGTTCTGCCAGAACACGCACGGCCCGTCGTCCAGGGTGTACTTCTCGCCTCCCGCGGCCTCCATCTCCTTCTTCAGGTAGACCTTCACGGGGGAGTCCGGAGCCTTGCACGGATCGACTGCCGGGAGCCCGGCCGCCGGCATCGTCGGAAGGAGAACAGGGACTAGCAGCAGCGGCAGGAGTTGCTTCATGCGGGATCCTTCCCGGGATGTCTGATTCCTTCTATTCGCAGAGGATCTTCTGTCATGATGGTTCCCACGGCGCCGTTCCGGCGCCGTGGGAGTTCCTGTTCCTCTACCTGCTGATCAGCAGCTTCTCGGCGATCCTCTGTCCATCGAAGTTGAGGTTCACGATGTACAGGCCGCTGGGGAGGTCGGTGGATACCGGTATGCTGTGGCTGCCCTGGCTGAGACTGCCGCCGGCAAGATGCTGCACCATGTGGCCGGTCAGGTCGTAGATGTTCAGTTCGACTGCCCCTGCCTGCGGAAGCGAGAAGCCTATGGCCGAGGTGCCCTGACAGGGGTTGGGGCTCAGGGTGAGATGAAGGAGGGATGCGGCCGTGGTCCCCTCAAGACCCTGTGTGCTGGCGTCCGCCATGTATACATCGGCACCGGAGCCCATTACGTTGGCATGGACATGCTTCCCTGCTGCTGTGACGTAGGTGCCGTCCGGGGATATCTCCACGTACCACATGGAGCCGGGGGTGTTGATGGAGTAGATGGGGGCTGTCGGCGCATCGTCATCAAGTACTATGACCTCGTCACCCCCGCCGCTCTGGCATCCCCAGGAGGACATGGCCACATATTTGCCGTCGGAGCTGCAGTCCATCCAGCTGACCACGTCCTGGTTGCTTCCGGAACCAGTCGGGGTGTCGTAGGTCCACAGGGGCGTGGAACTGGCCGGGTCGAACCTGTATATGCGGTTGGCGAGGTAGCTGCTGCTGTAGAAGCCGTGGTAGACCACCTGACCGTCATCAGAGACGGCAGCGGCACCTGCGTAGTATCCGGCTACGGAATGCGACCAGGCCATTGTGTACTCGGAGCCGCTCCACTGGGCGAGCCTTGCCGAAGTGAAGCCGTAGGCCACAAGGGATCCGTCGGCGGATATGTCGAAGCAATCCGTCGAAGCTCCCAGGTTGTAGGTGTCCTCCAGGGTACCGGTGGCAACGTCCACCCTGAGAAGGTCGGCACCAACGCTGAATATCACCTTGGAGCCGTCCTCGGTTATCCTCAGCTGCCTGGGACTGTAAGTGAAGCTGGCATCGTCCCACAGGAGCAAGGGATTGGCGGAATCCGGGACGAAGACGGCCAGGCCGAGGTGCCCGTTTATGTAGCCGCCCACGGCGAAGTACCCGCCGTCCTCGGTGCAGTCGTAGGCGCCGGGTTCATCAGGTGAATAGACCAGGAAAGCTCCCCCGGGATTCCAGGTCCATACCGGAGTGGAGCCGGCTCCGTTGAAGAGACAGACTTCGACATTATCCTCGGAGACCAGGTAGTCGTCGGCGGGGTTACCTGGCGTGCCGTTGTCGTTCCAGATGTCGAAGTTCCGCACCAGGTAGAAGGCGTCGGCGTAGTAAGCCCCCGCAGTCCCCGTGGCCAGGTTCTTCCAGTATTCGTTGGCGCCCAGGTCGGGTTCAGTCTGCCAGAGGACCGTGCCGTCCCCGGAGATCCCATCGAACATCAGCCCTCCGCCGTACCAGCCGCCGGAGAGGACATAGCCGCCATCATCACCCATGCAGGCAGTCTTCTGCGTGAGACCGGAAGCAATGCTGTAATGCCAGAGGAGTTCGGAATCGGTTCCGTCGGCTCCGGTATCGTTGATGGAGAAAGATGCCGGGATTGAGGATTCGGTGCTGAAGATCCCGTCAGGTGTTGCCTCGACCCTGGTGGCGGTGGTGTAATCATTTGCCCAGGCAATCATGACCATTACTGCCAGTACCAGAAGATATCTCATTTTCAACTCTCCTTACTGATGCAGACCTTTACCGTATGGAACCATACACCGGAGTATATCATAACTGCGTGGCTTCGACGCAACCTTCCAGTGTCTGCCGGAGTACCAGTAACCTCCCTGTGGCGAACAACTCCCCGGCATTCATCCGCAGGAAGTATACTCCCGTCCCAAGGACGCATTCAGGCTCAGAGTGTTGTCCCCGGGTTCGCACGCGGTATCGGTTTCTCTCACGATCATTCCGGAGACATCGTACACCTGAAACGCCACACTTGAGGATGCAGGCACGGTGAAGTCCACGGTGACGCTTCCGGATGAGGGACAGGGGTATACTGCGTTCAGAATGAAGCCGGCAGCCGGTTCCTGGCCCTCTATGCCCACGGGCCCGTAGTAGGCGTACATGAGATCGTAGTCGTGACCGTTCCAGTAGGTTATGTGCGGGTTGTCGCCTGAATCCAGGTCTATGGATGTGTTGTGGGAGCCTGCTCCGTAACCGGCATCGGGATCAACGGTGGTCACTTCCCACGAACCGCCGTTGAAGTGCGCATACTTCAGCGAACCGTAGGTCAAGTTCTGGTAGGATATGTGGGGCCGGTCCTGGGAATCCAGGACCATCGAGGTCTCAGTGCCCGTGTTCGCCAGGGTGTCCACCCTGGTGATCTCCCACGATGAACCGTTCCACATTGCGTACATCAGGTCGTCACCGGTGTTGTCGTAATACGAGATGCGGGGGTAATTGTTCGAATCAAGGGCCAGGGATGAGTGCGCTCCGACGTCTCCGGCGGAGTCCACTGTGGAGATGTCCCATGATGCGCCGTCGAAGTAGGCGTACTTGAGGTTGCAGTAGAGTACATCCATGTAGGCCAGGTGGGGATTGTAATCGGCATCCAGGTCCATGGACGCGTATTCTCCCACCGTGCTTTAGTCAGCGAAGACGTTATCCCACGACGTGCCGTTGAAAGCGGAATAGAGCACGGCGTCATAACCCTCATGGCTGTAGTAGGACGATATGCGCGGAAGCCACAGCGTATCCGGGGGCTGCGGCGGCACAAGCCGCAGGGTCGTGTAGCCCAGCATGCACTGGTCGTACACCGTGACGGGATTCCAGGATCCTCCATCCCATCGGGTATACTTCAGGTCCTCCTGCCACTGGTCGATGTAGGCAATATGCGGACGGTCATCCCCGTCCAGCCTGATGGACGAGAACTTACCCTGGCTTCCTGCAGAATCCACTACGATGATGTTCCATTGGTCCCCTAATGCCGTGCTGCAGACCGCCAGTACCGCGGTCATCAATATCGCCCTGCCTGCCGTCAACATGATCCCCTCCGATCAGTTTCGTCCTAAATGATTCCACAACGAACGTATTTTATTGGAAGAATAATGCATACTTGGTGCCCGATGCCTTCACCCGAGCCGTGACAGCGGTTTCCTGACCCCGAGATGCTGCTCTTCCGAATGAAAAAACTGATCCTTTCACAAAGGAGCTGTTTCATTCTCCATCCCAGTGGATGATTCGAGATCTCCGCCACCTCTCCCTGTTTATTGAAATGTTCCGTAATTCATCACCTTAATTGCCACAGCATACCATTGTTTCTAATGGGGTTGCCTGTTTCTGGAAACAATGCTATAAATTGCCTACGTATTTTGTCGGTATCTCTCAAGAAAGGGGATGTCATGAGGGTTCTTGCTTTAACACTGGTGCTGCTAGCCGGTGTGTCGCTGGCGGCAGACCGGTACGTGATGTTCGGCGAGTTCACATCAACCGGTTGAAGCGGCTGTTCAAGCAGCGCGGGCGCTGTCAAGAATTTCATACAGAGCTATGTCAACAACGACCAGATTGCTCCGGCCATCATGTTCCTGAACGGTCCTGCCTACAATGGGTTCAACGCTAACATCTGGGGCATGTGGGGTCTTGGCTACGTGCCCGGCTTCACTGTCGATGGGGTTAACAACGGCTACGGCTGGAACCAGACTACGTGGACCAACTATGTGAACAGCAGGCTTGCCGTTCCCGCCATCATCGAAATTCTACCTGTGTTCACGGGCAATGCCTCCGGCGGCTCGGTCACGTACAACGTAACTGCCGAATCCAATCCCGGCACCGGCCTGAAACTCTACTCGGCCATTCTGGAGAGCGGGCATACAGCCTCATCCAGTTATGGACTGTACTCCGGCCAGGTGCTGGCCTATGAGCCCTTCGAATTCCCCTGCGGTACTTCGGGCACCTCCATCAGCTTCACGGGGCCCTATCCGCAGACGGTACAGGTGACTCGTTCCTACACCATTAATCCCACGGTGCATGTCTTCGACAATCTCACCGTGACATCCTTCGTCATCAACTCCGGTCAGCAGGTTCTGAACGGTCACTACATGGACCTTCCCGACACCGCTACTGGCACGTACGGGACCAGCCACATGCCGGTTGAAGTCGCGCCGGGTCTGGAGGCGGGACCCAACCCGACCTACGGGTCCTTCACCGTCACGTCTGTTCTGCCAGGCGGTCAGACCGGGACGGTCACGGTCTACGACCTGTCAGGCAGAGCTGTGGAAAGCTTCCCTGCAGGAGGCACCGAGACCATGACCATAGAGGAGTCCGGCCTCTACCTGGTAAGGCTGATAAGCAGCAGCGGACTGGTGGCCGACCGACAGATAACTGTCATAAGGTAGCTGTCCGATAACTGCCTGCCGGGGACGGTCGAAAAGGTCCCCGGCAGGCAGTCTGTCTTCATCAGCGAACCGCCCGTTCCCTTCGCTTCCCTCCCCCCGCATGTGAGCGGTTTCTTTGTCTTTGTCCGATCCCTATGGTAGATTCATGTGCGCTGAAGAGAATGATATAAGAACACCGATGTTCTTCCGGGGCGTTTCCCCGGACAGCTCCGGTATTCTGGAAGGGATTCCTTGCTGACATATCCTGACAAGTCGAGCGGAGAGGGACCGTGAAGAAGGACCGCACCCGGTCCGACGTGTGCATGATAGTCAAGAACCAGCTCTGGAACGACGCCAGAGTGAAGAAGGAAGCCCGCACTCTCTTCCACATGGGGCTCCACGTGACCATCATAGCCTACCCGGAGGAGGGCTTCCCTGAGCGGGAGGACTGGGACGGTATCAGCGTGCTGCGGGTGCCGAGGTCAGGCCCGCTGAAGGCGGTTTTCCGCAGGGTCCTGGACGGCGCCGAATCAGATAGGCGAGGCTTTAGGGCCCGGCTCGTATCGGCCATTCGGAGAAACCCGGTGAAGAAGTTCCTTGGGCAGCTCTTCCATTCCCTCCTTCACCAGTCAAGGCTGCTGAGGCACGCGCTGGCCACCGGTGCCGAGGTCTACCATGCCCACGACCTGGATACTCTCCCTGTATGCGCCGCCGCGGCGTTCCTCACTTCTGGGAAGCTCGTCTACGATTCCCACGAACTCTGGCTTGAGAGCAGAAGGCACCTGATGGAGACATCCAGGCCGTTCATGGCACTGGAGAGGTTCGCGGAGTCGTTCATAGCGCCCCTGGCGGACGCGGTGATAGCGGTGACACCAGGCAGGGCCGAGGTCATGAAGGAGATGTACCCGGAAATGCCACCGCCGGTGCTGGTGGCCAACTATCCTCCCCTCATGCCGGAAAGGCCCCGCAGCGGCGAGGTCAGACGAAGCCTGGGTGTATGGGAGGAGCCGAGATTCCTGTTCCTCTACCAGGGGATACTGGGCCTTCACAGAGGTCTGGAGGAGCTCATGGACGCCGCCGTCATACTGCGGGGCCTTCCTATTCACATCGGCCTCGTAGGTCATGACAAATCCGGAGGCGTGATACCGTGCTACGCCCGGGAAAGGGACATAGGCGACATGATAACCTTCCATCCTCCGGTACCCTCGGAAGAGCTGCCGCATATAACGGCGGCGGCCGACTGCGGACTGCTGCTCTTCCAGGGAAGCTGCCTGAACCACACGTACTCACTTCCCAACAAGCTGTTCGAGTACATGATGGCGGGACTGCCAATTCTGGGGTGCAACCTGCCGGAGATATCCAGAGTAATAGAGCGTCACCGCTGCGGCATTCTGGTTGACGCCTCGGACCCTGCATCCATTGCGGACGGTATGCGACGGATGGCATCGGACCCGGAGCAGGCGGCGGCCATGGGCAGGCGCGGCTACGAAGCGGCAAGGGAGAACTATACATGGGACCGGTCTGCAATGGCGCTGCGCGGTCTCTACTCGGATATGCTTGACCGGCAGCTGCTCTCCCCTTCGGGAGTCGAGGGGTTACGGTCATGAAGAACCTGGTCTACGCAGCGTACACTTTCCCGCCTGTCTCCACCGGCTCCGCTCCCATGAACCTAAGGCTGGTGGACATCTTCGTGCGGAACGGCTGGATGCCCACCGTAGTCACAACTGAGAAGACTGGCGGCATGCCCATCGATCCCTCTTTACTGGATCTGCTGCCCGGGGAAATGCATATCCGAAGGACCGGCGGCACGGCAGCGCGCGGCAGCGGACCAGCAGTTGTCAGACCGGCTCCCGCAGGCGGCGGGAGGGGCAGGAGGAGCCTGAGGAAATTCGTCCTTGAGACTCTCCTGCAGCCTGACCGGTACGTCACCTGGGTGCCGAAGGCGATATCGGCCACCCTGAACGAGATCGAGAGGACCGATGCCGACCTCATAATAACCCTGGGTCCGCCCCATTCGGTCCACCTGACCGGGATGGTCTGCTCCTTCCTGTCGGGAAGACCATGGGTGGCTTACTTCGGCGACCTGTGGGCCCTGGACGGCTACATCGACTGGGAGGGGACGTCATGGACCAGGAGAAGGCTGACCCCGCTGTTCGAGAGAGCCCTGGTCTCAGCCGTGGACGGCATAATAACAACAACCGAAGGCTCTTCCGAATACTTCCGCCGGAAGTACGGCCACGAGTGCCCTCCGGTACAGACCCTGTGGAACGGTGTCACCCTGGCGGAGAGGGAGAGGGCATGGAACAGCAGGGGGGTACGGGAACCTGAGGATGACATAGTCATCACCTACACAGGCTTCTTCATGGGCAACCAGACCCCGGAGCACTTCCTCCGGGGGCTCCGGCTCTTCCTTGACAGGCATCCGGAGAGCCGCCTGAGGTTCAGGATGGTGGGAGACTTCGGGGCGTTCCGTCACCTGCCGGCTGAACTGGGACTCACAAAGCACATCGACGTGCTGGGGACCGTTCCCTTCACCGAGGTCAGGAAGTACCAGCTGGATTCCGATATCCTGCTCCTGATGCTGCCCCCGCAGCCGGGGAACGAGCTCAAGAACCCATCCAAGACCGTGGAGTACCTGCTTGCGAGAAGGCCGATACTGGCTGTGGCACCGGAGGGTGACCTGACTTCACTGATAGACAGGCTGGGTGCGGGATACACGGCTTCGCACGACCCGGAGTCGGTAAGCTCGGCCATAGAGGATATCCACAGGGACATGGCTGCCGGCAGGCACCGCATCCTCAGGGAGCCTTCCGACCTGGACGGCGAGATGGACATGGACAGCGGCGGCAGAGAGATGGTGGCCTTCCTCGAGGGAGTGGTCGAGGCACACAGCTGATCGACCATCACCCTTCCGTCATCACTCCTCGATCAGGGACCGCCTTGCCCGTCGAATCGCTGGACGAGCTTCCTGATCCTGCGCAATTCGCCTGATCGCTGCACGTAGGGAACACCTGTCATTCCCGAAGCCAGGGTAATGCAACTGTAGCCTACACGGTAGAGCAGAGATCTCTCTCCCGTGGAGTTGCTGTCCAGGTATCGGACCGAGCAGCCACCTTCGGGCAGGCGTTCCATCCCGGTCACCAAAATGGAGTGGGCGTCCAGCCCCGGTGTCTGGAACTTGGCGTAGACCAGGCCTTTCGCGGACTCCGTTTGAAGATGGTCCATTAGGGCCTTCATCCTGCAGGGGCCGACCCTGGAAGAACCGGTCAGCCCGTTCACCCATGCGAAGAGGAACAGGCCCTCGAACAGCTGCCGTCTCTCCAGCGTTCTCTGTATCTCTGCCCTGTGGTCGATGGAGAATTCGCGCAGGTTCGAGTAACCAGGTATGGCCGTCACGGCCTTCGCATTCATGAGGTTCCCAAGGATCCTGCGGAGCTCCGCGGGTCCGGGGCGGGGCAGCTCAGGCTGGAAGTACGCAAGGTACAGGGCGTTCCTCTGGAACCTCGAGTGCCACCAGCAAACGCCCTTGCCAAGCAGACCGCCGGTGTTCGTGAAACCAAGGAGGTTGGGATTGGGACCTCCGCCCGGCGGGTCCGCCGTCAGGCTGCGGGGTCGTACGTCACTTCTGGCCAGTTGCAAAAGACCAATCCTTTTAATAAAATGCAGTAGCGGTCCGATTTCAGGGATCCGGAACTGACTGAAGAGAGCATATGACAGTATATAACGGATCGGGGGTATTTCCATGGGCAATATCAGTCGAACGGGATCTCACCGAGTTGACGTGTCTTCCGGCGATTTCTTCCGGCAGCACGGATACACACCGGTACCTTCTCTTGTGCAGTGGTTCGCCACCCTCAGGTGCAGCATGTCCTGCGCTCACTGTCTTGCCGCCACGGAGCTTTCAGGTTTCGATGACATGGGCCTTGAGATGGTGTTCCGACTCCTTGACCAGGTATCCGATATGGGAGTGGGGGAATTCCTTCTGACGGGAGGAGAGCCCCTGGAGAGGCGGGATCTTCCGGATATCATCGAGTACATGGGCAGGAAAGGTATATCCTGGTCGCTCAACACTGCGAGGATGCCGTCCTTGTCTCAGCGGAAGGCCCTGGAGGCGAGCCCTCCGTCTTTCGTGGCCGTTAGCCTGGACGGTCCGGAAGAGGTCCATGACTCCTTCAGGGGAAGCAGGGGGGCGTTCCGGGAGGCCATGGATGCGATCGGCTACTTCTCCTCCCTGGATGGCGTGGAGGTTTGCGCCGGAACCACGGTGACGGCCCTCAGTTATCCGTACCTTCAGGAAACATTTCATCTGGCCGCTTCCAGCGGGGCGGGACGATGGGGCATCCATATGCTGGTCCCCGAGGGCAGGGCGTCATATCGCAGGGACCTGTTCCTGTCTCGGAGGCAGCTCAGACACCTCGTCCGGTTCGTCGCTAAAAATAGGAAGTACTTCGATGTCGAGATGGCGGACGAGATCGGCTACCTCGCGCATCTCGAGCCCCTGGTAAGAGAGCGTCCCCTTTCATGCGGCGCAGGCAGGTCCCAGTGCGTTGTTCTTCCCGACGGAGAAGTTGTGCCCTGCACTACACTGGACCGCTGCTACAGCGCCGGGAATATCCACCGGAAGCCGCTGGCGGAAATATGGAAAGAGGGATTCAGTGAACTCAGGCAGTGGCGACCTGAAGGCAGGTGCGCCGGGTGCGAGTATGCCCCGGCATGCAGGGGCGGCTGCTGGCTGCAGAGAAAATCCGGAACACAGTGCTTCCGTGATGTGTGGCACGTCCCTGAAGCTTTGCGGTCAACGGCAGGATTGATAATATGCCTGGGAGCTGCAGCCGCTGCGCCGGCGGAGGCACAGGTCCCCACTTTCCCGGTTCCGGTTGAGGAGGCGGAAGCCATTGAAGCGGAGACCACCGGGCACATGGAAAGATCCATAATTGCCATTTACGTCAGCAGGTTAACGGGTCTGGAATCCCCTGAGATCGTGCCCGATACTCCGGGGGACCCGGGATGGAGATTCGTCACCTCCTTCGCACAGGGCACATTGCCCTCCGATATTGCGGGCCGCTGCAGACTGGTCCAGACGGCACTGGATACGGAATGCCGGTCGCTCTCTCTGGTCGCGCTACTCTGGCGCTCGCTGTCCGAGGAGATGCTGGACGGAGAGATAGGGTTCGATGAACTGGACAGCACTGAGAAGTCCATTTACCTGGAGACCATGGAGAAGCTCAGGCAGGCCTCCCTGCTGTGGAGACCGGAATTCCTGAGGAATAACCTTCTCCCCTTCATCAACAGAGGAGTTATTGAGAGTACTCCATTCTTCATGCTCAGCAAGGCAGGGCCGAGGCCGGGACAGATGGAGGAGTACGCTCTTTCCCGGGATCTGGCCATGGAACGCCTGGCTGGCTTGATCGGCGATGACAGCGCATCCATCTCACGGGAATACATGGAGATCCATCCCTTTGCCGAGGACATGGAACTGGCCCTGAGGAGCACAGGGTCCGGGAACCTCTACCTGCAGAGATCGAGAGCCGGCACCATGGAGGAATCACTTGAAGGTGAGGGTGTACTTCGCGTAAGTGTATTCGACCGCGTGTCACCCGGCTCGGAAGGTGCTGTGCTAAGCCTTGCCATAAGGTGTGAGATGAGCAGTATGGACAGCTACCCGTATTACTTCGATGTATTGGACCAGGACACCGAGATACTGACGGAATACGAGATCGAGGTGCAAGTCTTCCTCGAGGGGGGCAAGGAGTACACATATGCATCACTTATCAACGAGATACATGCACAGAACTCGAATCAGCTGGACAAGCTGGCCCTTGAATGGATGTCAGGTACCTGTGTCTTCCAAGGAGAGGAGACGGGAGACCTGAGAGTAGTCAGGATCACCCAGAACGAGGCTGCAATGTGGCCTTCCGTAAGAAGACTGGCACAGATTAAAGATCAGGAAACCGTTCCGGAACTGAATAACATGTATGTTAGCGCCGGGGATATCCGCTACAGTGCCCGCCTGAAGGACTGCGACCTGTGGATGTTCTGAGCTTTCCCGGTGGATCATACACATTTGCGAGGAGGTGATCATGTCCGAAGGCATTATTGAGAGGACGAGAGCTCTGCTCGAGGAGGAGGAAGCCAGACAGCTGATCCACAAGTACTACTCGGCCGAGTGCTTCAACAGTTGCTGGGGTCTCATCGACATGGACTCGAGATCGGCGGAGGAGAACGAGGACAGGGAGGATGTCATCGGCCGGATCTGGCTGGATT
>CAZXEF010000042.1:15024-17869 GCA_964639605.1 uncultured bacterium
GGACATGGTCCTTCTGGCCGGTGCTTCCCTCTGGCACTGGAAGCAGAGGGAGGACTGCCGCCCCATGAACCTTTCAGTGGCCTACTGGCAGATGGGAAGGGTCTACTGCCTGGCCGGCAATGTCGCCATGGCCGAGTACTGGGCTGGCAAGTGCGTGAGTACAAGTAAGGAGGGGGATCTGCCACCCTTCTACCTCGGGTACGCCTACGAGGTCATGGCCAATGTCAACATACTGAAGGCTGAGCCCACGGCCGCCGGGAAATACATGAAGCTTGCCCGAGAACAGCTTGCAATGGTGACGGACGACGAATCCAGGGGATTCCTGGAAGCAGATCTGGAAGCATTGCGGAAGAAACTGGACGAACAGTAATAGAGATGCAATTGGGGGTCAAATTGAGATACATCATCATCACCCTGTCATGCGCTGCGATTCTGTCACTCTACTGCGCCGGAGAGAACGGGGAAGACGTCACTGAGACCGGGGATATCGGAACCATCCAGCTTTCGGTGACCGACACCATCGGAATAGAGATGGGGGACTCGTGCTACGTGTTCGGCTACCTGGCCGATGCGGCAAGGACCGACAGCATCATCTACACCCTGGACATGTCACGGGCGCAGCTTAGGAAGTATACGCCGGAGGGTGAGTGGGCCGGATTCATAGGAGGCAGGGGAGAAGGCCCCGGGGAGCTTGTAATGCCCCACTGGATGGAACTGCTTCCAGACGGTTCCATACTCATACAGGACATTACTGACCTGGCGCTCTATTCACCGGAAGGCGAGTGGGTAAGCCACATCTTCACCCACTCCGGCAACTGGCCTTCGCAGCATACCGTAATGGGGCCGGAGACCTTTGCCGTCCTGTGGCATGAGTTCATTCGCGAACCTTCACTCATCCTCAGGAAGTTCATTGCAAGCTACGACCTGGAGGGTGAACTCCAGGCTGAGTTCATGAACGACTCGGTACCGGTCCCGTCAACACCTGAAAACAATACGGAGATCATCAACAGGACGCAGTTCTCCCACTACTTCACAGGAGACCTTGACGGCAACCTGTACCTGGTGCAGAGGCACGTACCGGAGTACACTATCGTCTGCTTCGGCCCTGACGCAGTGCCATTCGATACTCTCTCACTGGAAGTCCCAGTTGTCACGAGGACCGAGGAGGAACTGGCCCTGGAGAAACAGTACATCGAAGAGTACCTGAACGCCATGGGAACCTCGAACGTAATGGAATGGGTCTACGATCCGGACACCTTCAAGCCGCCCATAAGCGGAATATGGCTGGGATGGAGGGGAAACCTCTGGGTCCTCCGGGGCGATCAGGACATACCGGTCTTCGATGTCTGGAGCATCCCGGAGGGTGAACTGCTCTACACGGCATCACTGGACCTTGAGGTACCTCCCACGGAGTTCCTCACCTTCTACATCACTCCCTGGTGCAAGGACTTCCTGGTGGTGCACGAGGACGAGGGAATGGTGCAGAGGCTGCTCCTGGTTGATGCGGAGTATCCAGATGAATAAATGTCTCGCCAGCTAATCTCGAATGGCCTGTACCTCGATGCGCTATCGGTGACGGAGGCAATTTATATTTTTAGTGTTAATAATATGTCCATTAATTGAGTATTGAATTGAAATTTGTAAAAGATGCTTTCATTTTTATCACATGATTTTCTTGCTATGGCCATATTATTCGCAGGTACAAATTAAAAAGCCTCCGTCCCCTCCTACAGGAGGGTCGAACGGAGGAATTCCATGAAGGGGGCTATGACAAGGGCCGGGAGGTAGTTGGCCACCTTGACCTTCTTGATGTCCAGGAGCAGGAGACCTATTCCCAGTATCATCACCCCGCCCGTAGCTGTCATCTCGACTATCATCGAATCGGTGAGGACTTCGTTCAGGAAACCCGCCCCGAGGGTGATGCCTCCCTGAAAGAGAAGAACGGTAATGGCTGCGAAGGCAACTCCGAAACCCATGCTGGCCGCAAAAGCAAAACCCGCGAAGCCGTCCAGTACGCTCTTTATGGTCAGGAGCCTGAAGTTGCCGGTCAGGCCGTCCTGGATCGAACCAAGGAAGGTCATGGGCCCTATGCAGAACACGAGGCTGGCGGTGACGAATCCCCTGGTGAAGTCTCCCCTGGCAAGCACGGGGTACTTCGAGGCGGCCTTTTCAATGCTCCTGCCGAGACCGTTAAGACGCTCCTCCAGGGTCCACCATTCGCCCAGGATACCACCAAGCATGATGCTTAGGAGGACAACAAGGATGCTGCCAGTGGTAAGCGCCATCTGCATTCCCAGTACGAGTGTAATTAGACCTATGCCGTAGATGACCGTCTGCCTGATACGATCTGGCAGTCTATCCCCAAGCAGGGTCCCCAGACCTGCTCCTGCTATCACGGTGGCCGTGTTGATAAGAGTGCCCGTCAAAGCTGACCTCCAATCAAGCCTGCGGAAACATGGAACTCTCAGTTCCTCTGATCAACTGTCCACAGGCTGTACCCGTCCGTCCCGAGAACAGTGTAGGACGACTCCTCTACGGGTTCAACATAACTGCCTTCATCTCCGGGTACAGCATAGTATCCCCTTAATCTCCCGGTCCAGTCCAACCGCATGATCAGAACTCCCCGGGTTGTAATGAAGGGTTTCATGACCGAGAACTCGATACCGTTCCCTCCGAACAAGCTTGTCATCTCTCCTGCAATGACATAGCCGTCGGTGATCTTTCTGAAGACGGTAAGCGATGCTCCGTTGCCGGGATTCACGAAAACAGACACAAGGACTGTATCGATATCAATATGGAACTCTCGACGATACTCTTCCTCCCAGTCAAGGAATGAGAATATCGC
>CAZXEF010000043.1:0-17851 GCA_964639605.1 uncultured bacterium
ATACCCGTTTATATCCCCACCCTCTTCTGAAATAAGCATATCCAGCAATCGAAGACCCTCAAGGTCAACCGAATCCCTGAGAACAAGCCCTTCAAGCAGAGATGAATCAGCAACAGACAAGGAGGAAAGCTCATTGAGAGCCATTCCACAAAGCATCTCTGCATACGGCGAGTAGATTCGATCGGCAATTATCACCGCTTCATCAAATAGATATCCGATACCGACTGATGCATAGTCTTCCGGAAGGATCTCAAGAACCTCTGCCTTGAACTGCTCATCGAGCTCCTCTATTGTCTGACCACCAAGCGAAGCAACCAGTACTGCGACACACAGGTATTTCGGCATTTCAGCAACCCTCCCTCAAGTGGTTCAGCCAATTACTGCCAATCGATTAATCAGAGAATCAGTAACCGTAATAGAGTCCGACATAGTCCATGATGTTATCAATAGCCTCTTCCCTCATGCTGCGGATAAGGGCCTCCTTCATCACGAAGTCCACAATGCCGAACACTTCGCTCCAGTCATTATGCATAGCATCCTGAGATAGAATCAGGGCACTGATGAGCCGTACAGTGAAATCATCAGGTACTCTTTCAGCCGCCGCTTGAGCAAGCTCTACACCAGTCATACCCAGTACACCGGCGCCCTTCTCCTCTATGGGACTCATACTGAAGTAATCATCCATGCTCACCATGTAGGCGAGCAGCAGCAGCTCTTCCCCGCTCATGTAGTCAAGAGAGATCTCGCTGATCTCAGGACCAGCTTCAGCCTGGTAAAACTCCATGTAGGTTGCTGCATTGTTCTGACCCGAAAAGTTCCATCCCATTGCGTTGATGACAGCAACCTTCACATCGATTTCGTACTCATCCGACTGAAGAATGTCGTAGATTTCTTCATTCATCCTGCTCTGAACATTTTCAGCAACAACAGGAACATCCAGATAAGCTTCGTAGAAATCTGTCGATGTCAGTGGTGAATCGGCATAGGCTACTGAGGTCAGCACAGCAATGATTAGAAACATCTATAACGATCGTTTACCCTTGTTCATCATCAAATCCCCTTCAGTGCAGTTATATCGAATCCTGAGACTCTTTCGTCAGTTATACGATCCAAGCTGGAATCTCGTCTGCGAAGAATTTCATTATCCTTCAGAGGAAAGGCAATCAGCTGACAGGATCATCTGCCCCGGAGCAGAAGTAGAACACGAGATAATAGGAAAGTGGATCTTCCACCATTCCGAATACAAGTGATGAAACCGGAACCAGGGTTCATCATCCCGCCAAAGTTGACGGCTTGCCCGGGCCTGCTGTAGTATCTTCGGTGATGAATGCCCGCAAGGGTTTCGCATCCTGAAAGAAAAGACGAATCGAGCGTTTTCCGGAGGGGGATAGAATGAGAATCGCCCTAATGGCACTGGCCATGATGACGGGACTGGCGCTGGGTGATTTCCTGGACGATTTCGAATCATACTCGCCGGGAGAGGATCCGGACGTCTCCCCCGACTGGAGCAGGGAGCCCAGCGGCGGCTACGTGCTTGTGGCCGAGAACGGCGGGAACCAGGTGATAGAAGCCTTCTTCCCCGATTCGGCCTATATCGGCTACCTGTGCGACGGGGCGGATATATGGGACGACGGCTCCGTGTCCATGGATTTCAGCGTCACGGGAAGCGGCACCCTTGTGAACGTCCTTGCCCGCATGCAGCTCTTCAGCGGCGAGGCGTACGTCGGAGGCTTGATAGTCTGGTTCCAGCCATTCACCTACGCATACATAGGCCATGTCTCTGTGACAGGCGAATACGAACTGCTCTACTCGGGTACGGGGCCTGCCATGACACCGGGCACATGGGCGAACGTGCGGCTGGAACTGGAAGGCGAGGACCCTGTGACCCTGGCCCTGTACCTTGACGACCAACCGGCGGCTATGGTGGAGGATTCCACATACACCTTGGGCCCCGGGCTCAGCGGATTCGCACTGCTCTACGATAACGCCGTCCCATCGATACTGGCGGACAACTACGAGGTGGTCCTGGCGCCCCAGGCCCTGGAGACCATGACATTCGGGGCACTGAAAGCTGCCTTCTCAGATTAGGGACTGGCACTTTTCCCGCGTCTCCGAGCTATATTACCCGGCAACCAAGAATGAAATCCGGAGGTCTACCTGTGAGAACTGCCTTTATCGTGTTCGCCTCGGCAACGTTCACGCTGTTCGCTCAGTCCTGTCCCGGTGATGGGGGCTCGAGCTGCGGCTCCTGCACGTGCCAGCAGTCGACAAGCTCCGAAAGAACTATAAGCAGCATGGGTCCCGTAACCGTTGTCCCTGCAGGTACCGGCGTACACATCAACGGAGTGATAACGGGTGAGGACGCAGGGGAGTTGACCGTCTCATTCTCCGTAGAGGATTCCTCGTTCGTCACCGTGGGACTGACCGACACGGCGGGTGAACCGCTGATCCTTATTGCCGATGGTTTCTACGATCCCGGCAATTATCGGGCCACCTTCAGCGTCGCGGAACTGGAGCCGGGAATATACATAATACGCGTAGACGCACTGGGCGGATACGCCTTCACCAGGATATACCTGCTCCGGTAGTGCCGCTGCGCTTCGGATCAGCCCTGCGGTCTACAGCGATCCCAGCCACGCTGTCAGCGTGTCGGCGAATCCCTCGACGAATTCCGGATCCAGCACCGCGTACTCCTCCACGCCCCCGGTGAGAGCCTCCTGGAACAGATGGTTGGCGTTCTCCAGCACCACTATGGAGTGGGCGGGATTGTCCGCCAGAGCATCCTCCATCGGACCCAGGTTCGTATCCGGTATCACCTGGACGTCAAGCTCCCCAAGAAGGCACAGCACCGGCACTCTCACGCGCTCCATGTCCGCCGCCGGATCATGGATCAGGAATGTCCGGAACCAGGGGCTCATGGTCGATGCCACGGTGGATTCGACAACCTGGTCTATGTAGCTGTCAATATCCCCCAGCGACTGGACCGCTTCCTCCGGAAGGTTCGCCAGGTCCATCCTCGTCTGCTCTCTCAACACGGAATCGATCAGGACGGAATCACCTGCCAGCACGGCGTCCATGATCATGTACTGGGCCTGCAGCTTCTCCTCTATGTCCTCCGGAGTGAATCCCTGCATGGCAAGTATCACCTTCATCTGGCTGGGAATGAGTTCGTAGCCCGGTACCGCCGGCCCGGCCATGCTCACCACGAAGGCGACATCCCCGGACCTTTCGGCCGCAAGCCTGAAGGCGGTGTTGGAGCCTTCGCTGTGGCCCAGGAGTCCTATCCGCCCCGGGGCTATCCTGGCATCGTCCAGGACATGGTCAAGCATGAGGCCGGCATCGTAGAGCAGCACCGAGTCGCTGAAGCTCTCCATCCCGCCGGTGGAGCCCCCGGTGCCTCGGTCATCGCACCTGAGGACGGCGAATCCAGCCGAATCCAGAATTTCCGCCAGTTCCGCGAAAACCATGAAGCCCATCACATACTCGTCCCTGTCCTGAAGGCCGCTGCCGGAGAGGAGAACGACGCAGGGATAGGGCGGGGCGCCTTCCGGAAGAGTCAGCGTCCCCGCAAGAATGCAGTCCTCACCGATTATGACGACCTCTTCCCCTTCCATGACAGGGACCTCAACTGCGGATGAGGTCCTGACCAGGACGAAGCTGCCGGCGAAACCTGCCTGCAGGAATGAGCCGCTGAGGGAGTCGCCGTCTACCACTCCCCGGAAGCCGGCCTGGCCCAGGTTGGACGGAAGGTCGAAGGAAATGCTGTCGCCCTTCATCGAAATGTTCACCAGCTCAAGCCCCCTTGCCTGCTGCTGCGGGATGTCCAGAGTTCCCGTGATCATTCCGTCCTCCATGATGAAGACAGCCCTGAGCTCCAGCTCCAGTCCGCCCCCGGTCAGCTGCCCCTCCCAGATACCAGTGATGTCCGGTGTTTCAGCCGGCTCTCCACCGCAGGAGATCAGCAGCGCGGAAAGCACTGCCAGAACGAGTACCGGATACTTCATCTTCCCTCCATTCTAAATGAACCTCGACCTGCATAAGTCAGAATCATCATTCTTCCCGCACGCTTACGTAGAGCTGCATCAGGACTCCCTCTTCAGACGGTATGAAATCCTCGGGGTAGAACTCGAAGCAATGACCCTCCCCCGTCACCCAGCCGGACTCCGGCATCCACTCGTCGTAGACGAAACTGTAGATGCTCTCCAGCATGTCGAACCTGAAGGTGAAGACTGCGTAGGGACCCGCAGGGATATCAACGGCCAGCATGCCCTGAGGGATATCTTCGGGAGCGTCCGAAGCAACACCGGCAAGGTAGCTGTACTTGCCGGTCACCTGGTCGTAACCGAGCATCACGCCGTAGGCATCGTCCTGGGGCGACCTTCCCGGTATCTCGTCCACCCTCTGCATGAATTCGGTCCACAGCTGCATGATGCCGGCGGGATCGGTCCCCTCGTACTCCATTCCCACGATGGTCATGCCGGTCAGGGGCAGTATCTCCACCTCGATGAAGTCGCCCATGTCCGAAAGCTCGACTGCGAAGCAAACGAACGGTATCAGAACGACGAAAAGCCGGCGCATGTCTCCTCCTCCCGTTTTACATTCAGCTTCATACATAACAGAAGTCGCAGCGATGAGGGAACCTCCGGCGATGGTTTCCATCCGGAAGTGAATGAAATATAGTCTGTACCTGTGGCAATCCTGACATTTAAACATCTATCGGAGGGGATAGAATGAAATCAATAGTGAACCGGTGCGTGATGCTGCTGTTGCCCGTGCTTCTGATATCAGCGGCGCTGCCTGCAGCCGAACAGGCGGTTACCGGCCATACGGGCGGCGCCGCGGACGCAAGACCGCCTGAGGCCTTGGAGGTCCATTCCATAGGCAACATAGGAATGGCCGTCTACAATCTTCTCATCTGGGGGGACCCATACGAGAATTATCAGTCAATGGACTGGCCCGAGGGTTCGGAGAACAGTTACCTCTGGTGCGGCGACCTGTGGTCTTCCTGCTACGGAGAGGTAACGGCTGCCGATTCCGTCGCCAGGTATGCCAGCTGCAGCGATTACGGCAACTGGGAGCTGAGACCCAGCGACGGCTACCCGCTGGTATACGAGACACCGGGCTCCATGGCCCCGGAGCAGTCGGAGTACGGTGCCGACGACTGGGATACAACTTACAACGATCAGCCCTACGGCATAGGATTCTTCGTGAAGAACCTGACCTGGGACGACCAGGGGTACGACAATTTCATGGTCAACGATATCACCGTGACACACCACAGCGAATTCGGCAATCAGGGCGTACCGCTGGACGGCCTGGTAATATCCATCAGGGGCGACTTCGACGTCGCTTCAGCGGACAGCCCGGACCACAACCTTGACGACATGGTCTACTACGACGGCCACGCCATCTGGTGCAATGGTTCCGATGCCGTTTTCGAGTACGTGTTCGACAGCGGGATCACGGCCAGAGACCAGGACGAATACACTTATCAGCAGAACCCGGACAATCCCCTTCCATCCGGCGACCCCGAGAACATCTACTACCATTACAACTACGCGGGAGCGGACGGGATCCCGGACAACGATGTAGACCAGGACGGAGTGAGCGATCAGTTCACGATCCTTGCTAAGGTTGTAGGCGGGGATACACTTTACAGGACGGACCCCGGATCGGGTATCACACTCTTCTCCGAAGGCATGCCCTACTGGCACTACCAGCATACTGTCGGAGACACCACCTACCTGGTGGTGCCCAGGAATCTCAGCTACATGTGGGACAGCGACTCCCCGGGCTCCGCGGAGGATGACTCCGGAGAGCCCATGGCCCCCCTGTACTGTAACGGTTTTTCGGGCTGGAGGCTGCTTGACGTATGGGTAGCCAGGTCAGGCGGCCAGGTGGAGAGACCCTGCGACGTGTACGGTTACCCCATTCCATTGAGCCACCAGTGGTGGAACTGGGAGTCGGACCCCGGGACCGACGAGGAGAAGTACCTGTTCATGTGGGGCAAGAATCCCGATGAGATAGGAGACTTCAGCGGCCCATCGTACATGACCGACTGGATCGGCAATCCGAATGCTCCGGATGCAATGGAGCCGGACAATCCCGGCCCCTTCCCCTTCGTATTCGATTCGCCGCTGAACCTTTCCTACCCGACCTTCGACTACAGGTTCCTGCAGTCCGTGGGACCCGTGGAGCTTGCCGACGGGGACACTCTCCACATAGTGGGAGGATGGGTCATAGGACTTGGCCTCGACGGCCTCCGCATGAACGCCGACCTGCTGCTGGACGCATACTACCGGGATTCAATATGGGGTCAGGGACTGGGCGTGGAAACTGCCGGACCTTCTCCCCTGCGGGACCTGTCAGTGTTCCCAAACCCTGTGACATCCATGGGAACAGTTGACTTCCGCCTGCAGACAGCGGGAAGAACGGTGATCTCAGTGTACGACATCGCCGGAAGATGCGTGAGCGATGTCATGGACCGGGAGTTGTCCGCGGGAACCCACTCGGTGGATTTCGACACTTCGCGCATGGGCTCGGGAGTCTACTTCGTCCGCGTACTCGGTGACGGCTGGAGCGCCACCGGGAGATTCGTGGTTCTCGACTGATCTGCACGACCGTGGAGCAGAAGACCGGGAAGAGCTGATACAATCGCTTCCCGGTCTTTTCGCATTCATGCGGCGCCCTGAAAACGACACTTACTGCATGATCCCGGATGACAAGGTCGAAATGCCGGCAACCGTTTTGACTTATGCGGTTTTCCATTATATAAAGCTCTATAGCTAATCCCGGCATTCGACAGGGGTTCAGGATGAATGACAGTATAACAGAGCTCGAGAACCGGCTGGCTTCCGTGGAAACTGATTCAGAGAAGTCGCAGATACTTGCCGACCTTGCATGGTCGGTGAAGTACTCGGATCCCTCCCGGGCCATCGACCTGGCCAGCCAGGCTCTGGATCTGGCAGAAGCTTCGGGCGACTCATCTCCCTTTCCCAAGGCCATGCTCGCGATGGCCATGGGCCATCTCCACATGTCACATTTCGAGGAAGCCGAGAAGGCGGGTTTGGCCGGACTTCAGCACTACAAGGACGTAGGAAGCCTGCAGGGCGTCAGGCATGCTCTCAACGTTCTGGGATCC
Source organism: uncultured bacterium (assembly GCA_964639605.1). Lineage (GTDB taxonomy): Bacteria > Fermentibacterota > Fermentibacteria > Fermentibacterales > JCC-6 > Aegiribacteria. The sequence goes on from CAZXEF010000043.1 coordinate 7,142, forward strand.
ATCTTCATCCAATGGGGGAAACTGGGAACGGCACTTGACAACTATCTGGAGTCCAGGAAGATCGACGAAGAACTCAGTTCATCTCCCGACCCCGGCATACTGAGCAATATCGGTTCTGTCTACATGAAACTCGGAGATTCCGAGAAGGCCCTGGATTACTTCCTCGAAGTAAGGGAGATCTCCCGGGATATGAAGGGTCCGGCTGACCTCAAGGCCGCCGCATGCATCAACCTGGGTGAGGCCTACAGGGCCATGGAAATGTACGACGAAGCACTCGTCCATTATCTGCAGGGCAGCGAGATATGCAGGGAAAGCGACATGAAGAGCTATCTGGCGGCAACGGAAGTCAACATAGGCAACATCAAGGTCGAGCAGGGGGACATTATCGAAGCCCTTGACCATTTCGAGGAAGCCCTCTCCATATACAACCAGCTGGGGGACAGGCTGGGAGCGGCGGACGTTCTGCTGAACATGGGAGAAAGCAACCTTGCCATGGAAAGACCAAAGATAGCCCTGAGCTTCTTCGATGAGGGTCTCCATATCTACAGGGAGCTCGATTCCCAGCAGGGCGCGGCCGAGTCGCTGCTGGGGGTGGCCGCCTCGATGGCTGCCATGGACAAGCCCAAGGAAGCCATCGGCAAGCTTCACAAGGCTGAATCAGCTGCCTCCGAGCTGGGAGCGAAACCGGTCCTGGTGAGAATCTTCGGCGAGCTTTCGAGGGCATACGAGTCCCTGGGCATGACGGGCGAGGCTCTGAATTACGGAAAGAAGGAACACCAGCTGGACAAGGAGCTCCATTCAGAAAGAACCGAGAGTAAACTCTTGAACCTGCGCATCACCCATCAAGTGGAGAAGTCCCGCAAGGAGACGGAGATATACAGGCTGAAAACCGAAGAGCTCTCCAGGGACAGGGACTACCTGGAGGAGACGGTGCTGCGCCGGACCCTTGAGCTGGAGCGTCTCATGGAGGAGAAGGAAATAACCCAGAACGTCCGTGAACAGCTTGAAATGGAGCTGGGCAGGGACAGGAGGCTGGCCAGCCTGGGGGAGATAGCGGGAGGCATCGCCCACGATTTCAGGAACATCCTCAGCGTCATCTCGGGCAACACGGAACTGGTGATGAACAGCGAAAACCTCTCGAAGAAGAGCATGGAGAGGATGGAGAGCGTCCTGGATGCAACCATCAGCGGGGCTTCCCTGGCGGGACAGCTGATGTCCTTCGGCAAGCAGCTGTCCGACGAGAGGGGACCCATCCATCTTAACAACATGGTCAGCTGTATTCTGAACATGCTGGAGAGAACAGTGGGGAACGGGATCTCCATCGAGAGGGTCCTTGACCCTGCCGACCCGCTCATCCAGGGAGACAGGCTCCAGATAGAGAACCTCCTTGTGAACCTGGTGATAAACGCAAGGGACGCCATGGAGAAAGGCGGCGTGATCCAGGTAAGCGTGACCAGGACCGACGTCGGGGAGGCTGGAACGCCTGAAGGTCTTTTCACCGATAACCAACAGCTGGTAAGGCTCGATGTGAAGGACCAGGGACACGGAATAAAGAAGAAGGACCTGGACAGGATATTCGATCCTTTTTTCACCACCAAGCAGAAGACCGGAGGGTCGGGCATGGGTCTTGCGGTGGTCTACAGTATCGTCATCCAGCACAATGGCTGGATAAAGGTCGATAGCACCTCGGGAAAGGGAAGCACCTTCAGCATCTTCTTCCCCGAGATCCAGCAGGGCCGTACGTAACTTCCGGCCACTTCCTAGACTAAGTTTCTCGAAATAAAGTAACGTATCACAACGATGTCGCTTCCAGGCGGATGAAGTGATTTCTCATGATACACTGCTCTTTGACGGGCATTGTCATACATATGATTCAATCATATGTTTATTCCATGAGATGATTGGTCCATTTATTATGGATCGATCCTGAACGCCAGGAACGATTGGGGGTTGGGACCGAATGGAAAAAGACGGAGACACTAAACGGAAGATCCTGAAAACAGCTGAGATGCTTATCGGCAATGAAAGTGTCTGTTCAATCACTACCCGCAGAATTGCCGAGGAAGCGGACGTGAATCCCGCCGCTCTGAACTACCACTTCGGCTCCAAGAAAGAACTCATCGATCTGGCCCTGAGTCAGATGATGGACAGTATGTTCAACGACTGGCTGAGGATACTGGAGATCCGGGATATGGCGCTGCCTGTCAGATTGTACTGCATGATCGACCACACCATGGAGAGTATTATCAAGTACCCGGGCATGCTCAGCTCCCACCTTTTCGACCCTACGGTGAGTATTGACAAGCGGGTTGCATTCGCCGGCAGGATGGGCGAGTTCCTCAGGAGCCTGCCGGTGCAGCTTGAAGAGGAGCTGCCGCTCCAGGCAGAGGAGATCAGGCTCAACCTGGGGCAGGTCATTCTTTCTGCGATCTCCGCCGCTGCCGTACCGGAGCTCTTCAGGGAGATAGCCGAGGAGGACATCTCCTCGGATCCTGCCAGGAGCCGTTTCATAACGGGGCTCATGAAGAGGTTCCTTCGGATCGAGATAAAGGCATCGGAGATCATCCAGAGTGATATCGCCAGGGTAAGGAAACTTGCTTTTGATGAGCGGGAGGTTGGGCGATGATAAAGCACATCGTAATGTGGCGGATCGACAAGACCCCGGCGGAATCGCTGGAAAAAACGATATCAGAGCTTAAAAAAATGCTGCTCAAGCTTGGTGGAAGCGTACCTTCGGTATCACATGTGGAGGTGGGTATAGAGGAGGGGCTGCCGCCTACAATGGTTCTCTACATGGAGTTCAGAGAACGGACCGGTCTCGAGGAATACAGTGTCCATCCGGAACACCTGGCAGCGATAACCGAGCTGAGGAAACACACAACCAAACTTGGCTCGGTGGATTACGAAACGGGAAAGAAGCGGGGGAACAGGCGGCGTCCTTTTCGTAAGGACAAGACCAGACAGGTTCAGAGCTGACTTCGGGTCAGTCGGCTTCCTCCAGCTCCATCATGTAGACCCTCTGGCAGATCTCGCGCGAACTGCTCAGGGCCAGTATACCGTATTCGTCAAGAGTGATCTCCCAGTTGTTCAGATCCAGCTGATTACCCGGATAATCAACCATGGCATGAAAGAGGACGTTCCCCTCGATGTCATAGACACGGAAGACCATTCCTGGATGAATCCCCAACCTTACCCAGAGTCTGTCCTCGCCATCCACGAACAGGTCATCTATCATCTTCCTGTATGGATCCGGCCTGATCTCCGGGAGTTCCATATTGGGTGGCAACAGGCTCATGAACCGGTCTATTTCGGCCTGAACTTCCTCCTCGGACTTCCTTACTCTGTGAACGCTCTCGTCCTCAATCAGAAGGAACTCCGAGCCGTCGGGTTCGCAGCAGTGTATTGTGAACTCGTCGATGGATGTCCGGGCATAGAATACCCTTCCCTCTTCGCTGGCGCAGTAGTTCACACCGTTTCCTCTGTTCCTCGACATATCTATCTCATCCGTATTCATGTCCATGCTCACCCTGCCCGTGCAGTACGTTACGCCGGGTTCCTTCTGCCCCGGCTCCCAGAGACCAACGGAGTACACAAAATCGAAGGGATTCTCAGGATCGATTGACAAATACGTACCCACGAACCCTCCACCCCGCACGATCTTGCCCGGATTGGGCACGGAAAAATCCCAGCAATGCTGGTCAACATAGTTGAATACATTGTCGAACAGGGTGAGACCGTCAGAATCATGTACCAGAAAACTGCCATCTGGGTAGAATGCTATTCCGGATGGTCTTGTGAACTCACCCGGCCCATTCCCAGGACCTCCAATCCTGCGGATGAAGTCGCCATCAGGGGAATACAAGAAAACCGAGTTCTTCATGAAATCGGACACAAGAATGAAGCCATCGGGCGAGTACACTGCTTCACTGGCCCAGGCGAACATGTATTCCTCGTCACCAAGCTCGATCCCGATGGAATCAGTCACTACCAGATAGTAGTCGATCTCGGGAAGGGGAAAATAGCTCTCGTCCCGACTGCAGCCTATCATCATCGAAGATGCAGTGTACAGGATCAGCAATACATTTCTGTCCGGAATAGACCTTCTGCCTGGTAACGCGATGATGCGGGTTCCTTTCATTAGGGAAAATGTCCCATTTTCAGGCCCGGCACGGAAATGGGACATTTCTGTCCACCTGTGTCCACCTCTGAATGAGTATATGTTAGTGTTTGTATTGTACGCAACTGAGTGTGGTAACCTATAGGTTAACGCTATCTGGAGGGTTTAATGAAATATCTTGCAGTGCTGCTGATAATCATTTCAACGATCTGCGTCGCTCGACCCATCTCCTCCATACCGAAGCTTGCCGAGACCTGGGAGGTGAATCAGTACATTTTTCCCATGGTCTATGATGTACCCGCCTCCCTCATGCCCGGGGGCATGACCGACCTCTTCATCGCCGGTGTCCCCAGCGGCGAGCTGGCAATGACCATCTACCTGGTAGGCGACGGCCCGGACGGCGCTGAGGTTCTCGCTTCGGGACCGTACCAGGGGGAGTACAACTTCGCCAAGTCCTCGGCTTCATGGGAATCCGATCGGAGTGTGATTTCCCTCTACTTCCAGATGCCCTTCTGCGCCAGGTACGCCGGGGCTGAGTATTCCTGGATCGGTTCGGAGCTGGTGCCGGTGGCCTGGCTCTCGGGCGACCCTTCCCTGGAAGCACTGGAGAGCATCGACTCTCTCCTGGCCATAGGCCGGATAAGCGAAGCCACAATGGAAATGGGCGATATGTTCTATCCCGGGAGCTACTACGATTCCGGGGAGATGATCGTACGATTCCTAAGGAGCGCCCATGAGCACGGGCTGGACGAATACAGGATGGGAGACCCGGAAGGAGCCGTGCAGCTTTTCACAGAGGCGAACGAGGCATTGGAGTTCCTGTTCATCGCATACCCTTGGTACAGGGCCTACGAGGACAGCGCGGCTTTCGAAGAATCAGACCTGGCACCGTTCGTGTCCCTGGACGAGTTCGCTCAGATCGCCAACGATTACGGTTTCTTTCTCGAACAGTCGGGAATGTACGAGGAAGCCGCAGACGTCCTGTACGCAGTCCTGACACTGGATGCTCTCAGAACCGTGGCATATCTAAATCTTGCAGACGCGCTCTGGGGACTCGGCGAGGATTCCAACGCAGGGGCCTACTACGAGATCTACTGGGACATGATGGAAGAAGCAGGGCTGAGGGACCAGATCCCCGAAAGGGTCGGTCATCGCGTACTGAGCGCTATCGGCCCGCAGTGACCACCGGAACTCCGAAGGGACAGCCCACCGACGGCTGACTACAGGCTCTGGTACGACACCGTCATTTCCGGATGAGTTTCTTCTCAAGCCACCAGTAGTAGACGACGGGTACGATGAGCATGGTCATGAACTCTATCAGCATGCCGCCGAAGACAGGCAGGGCCATGGGGCGGGAGAGTTCCGAGCCTCTGCCTGAGGCAAGTATCACGGGGATCAAGGCTATTATCGTTGTAACTGTCGTCATCACCGCAGGTCTTATGCGCCTGCGGCCGGCGCTGATCACAAGAGCCCTGAGCTCTCCGGCGCTTTCAGGTTTCTCGGCGTGCACCAGTTGGTCGATATAGGTGGCCATCAGCACGCCGTCGTCAACGCATATGCCCAGCAGTGCTATGAAACCGACGATCACCGCCACTGTCATATAGATGGGTCCGCCGGACGGAGTGGCCATTACGCCCAGGGAGAACAGGAAATCCTGAATGACGGGCCAGACCTGCATGAAGATGAAGCCCCCGGCCACTGCAAGGGGCACGGCTCCGAGGAAGATTATCATGGGCACGGCGATGGTCTTGAACTGAAGGTACATCAGTATGAATATCAGGAAGAGGCATATGGGGATAAGGACGCTGAACCTCTGCTTCGCCTCGATCTGGTTCTGGTAGTTGCCCACCCAGCGGTAGTAGTAGCCCCGGGGAAGGTCGATAGTCCTCTCATCCGGGGGAAGCTGGTTATCATGCTGGATAGCCTCGCGGAGCAGCTGGTCCGCCTCCTCCACCAGGCCGCCCTCGTCCCTGCCCTCGGAGTTGAGCATCACATAGCCGACTATCTCGCCGTCCACTGACCTGATGGAGGAAGCACCCGTGACGGTTTCGATGTCGGCCACAAGTGAAACGGGTATCATCTCCCCTGAACCAGACTTCACGAAGATGCGCTCCAGGTCAGCCAGCTGGTCGCGGAAATCCCTGGCGTACATCACCCTCACGGCGCTCCTCTCCCGGCCTGTGACCATCGTGGTAACGTTAATGCCCCCAAGAGCTGCGGCAATGGCACTCTGCACCCTCTCCACCGAGAGGCCGAACCTTGCTGCGGCGCTTCTGTCGATATCGAACTCGATGTATGGTCTGCGGCCTGCTCTCAGAGCTGACACATCCCGCGCACCCGGGACCTGGCCAAGTATCTCCTCGAATGCTATTGCCACCCTCTCTATCTCCCTGTAATCATCACCATGTATCTCGCAGCCGATACTGGAGCGGATGCCGGACTGCAGCATCACTATCCTGGTCTCGATGGGCTGAAGCCATGAGGGTGCTATGCCGGGCATTGTCGCGGCTTCCCTCAGCTCGGTCAGGATGCTGTCGCTAGTGACGCCCTCACGCCACTGGTTTCTGGGGATCAGGGTGATAACAGTCTCTATCATTCCAGCGGGAGCCGGGTCCAGGGGCGAATCCGCCCTGCCCGCCTTGCCCACGACACGGTCCACTTCCGGCACTTCAGCCATCCGGGAGTTCTGCCTCACCATTGCATCCACTACTTCGGTGAATCCGGCCTGGTTCAGCAGGGAAGGCATGAACAGGAAACTGCCCTCGTCCAGGGGGGGCATGAACTCGGTGCCCATTCCCGGGAATACGCTCTTCAGGAAGGCCGTTGGCCTGAACCTGTCCGTGTCGAAACCCGTCGCATCAAGAGGCCGGAGGAGCAAACCGGCCCCGAAGGCGAACAGGAATCCAACCGCAATAAGAACAGCGGGTATGGCCACGAATGTCTTCCTGTGATCGATGGACCATTCCAGTATCGGTGTATAGAACTTCACTATCCTGCTAGTCACTCTCTCCTGCTGATCGTGGCTCAGTGTCTCACGGGCCGCTTTCCACAGGATGAGGGACACCGCTGCGAAGACGAAGGCGGAGAAGAGCCAGCTGTGGAGTGGAAGCCACGAAGGAGGGCCGACCGACAAGGCCGCCCAGGCGGACAGCGCACCGATGCCAAGCACTGCAAGAAGGCTCCTGAGCTTCTTCCTGGCATCGGGCTCCTTCGCGATGAACATCACAGCAAGCACAGGAATGAGGGTGATCGCCGTTATACCGGCGGCCGCCAGGACGAAGGTCTTCGTCCAGGCCAGGGGTATGAAGAGCCTTCCGCTCTGGCCCGAGAGGAAGAATACGGGTATGAAGCTGATTATCGTTGTGCCCAGGGATGTCAATATGGCCGGGGCAACTTCAGTCACTGAATCCCTTATCTTCTCTTTGACCGGCCTCTCCGCATGCCCGGGAGCAAGGGCCAGGTGGATGTTCTCCGTCACCACTATCCCCATGTCCACCAGTGTGCCGATAGCGATGGCTATCCCTGCGAAGCTCATAATGTTGGCCGAGATGCCGAAGACCTTCATGGCGATGAAGGTCAGCAGAACCGCGAACGGCAGTGAGGACGCGACTATCAGTGAGCTTCTCAGATGCATCAGGAAGAGCAGTATCACCAGCAATGTGATGATCATCTCCAGCACTATTGCGTCTGACAGGGTGCTGACGGTCTCCTCTATCAGCTTCCGCCTGTCGTAGTAGGAACTTATCATGACCCCATCGGGCAGACCCGGGCGTATCTCTTCCAGCCTGTCCTCCACCGCCTTTATCACTTCAACGGGATTTGCGTCCTTGCGCATCACCACGATGCCTCCGACTAGCTCCCCTCTGTGGTCCGCAAGGGCTCCCCGCCTGAAGGCCGGCGCGGTTGAGACCACGGCAACGTCCGCCACTGTGATGGGCACACCTTCTATCGTAGTTACAAGGGTCTGCTCCAGGTCCTCGATGTCCTCCAGCTGACCCGAGCCGTGGACTATGAACTCCATCCCGGATTCCTCGAGGGTCCTTGCGCCGATGTCCATGTTGGCCCCGGAAACTGCGCTCATGACCTGCGAGATATCTATGCCGTAGCCGTAGAGGATATCAGGGTCAACTTCCACGGTGTACTCCAGGACATGACCGCCTACGCTTGACACCTCCGAGACTCCGGGGACGCTCTGAAGCGCGTACCTGATGGTGTAATCCTGCAAGGTGCGCAGGGTGCCAAGGTCGTAGGGACCTTCGACTGTGTACCAGTAGATCTGTCCCAGCGGGGTCGCGTCGGGACCAAGCTCCGGCCTGGCATCGCCGGGTAACATGCGGCTTACACCGGAAAGTCTCTCAAGGACACGGGTCCTGGCCCAGTAGAAATCGGTGCCGTCCTCAAAGACAACGTATATCTGGCTGAAACCGAAACCGGACATTCCCCTGACCTGCCTTACATCAGGTATGCCCTGAAGTTCAACTGTCAGGGGATATGTTATCTGGTCCTGGACGTCATCCGGACTTCGGCCCGGCCATTCCGTCGACACGATGACCTGATTCTCGGAGATGTCGGGGAAGGCATCCACCGGAACGGTCCTGAAGGCCCATATTCCGGTGGCTGCGCCTATTGCGGCGATCAGGATGACGGCAACCGGGTTGTTCAGGCAGGCCTTTACTATCCTGTCAATCATATCAGAGACCTAGCCCCTGCCACCCGGGTTGAGGAGCGAGGGAAGACCGATCAGCTCCGACTGGGAGTCGATGAGGAACACACCGTCCAGGGCGACCACATCACCCTCCACAAGTCCATCGAGGACCGGATAGAACATGGAGCCCTGAGCATCCGAGGAGAGCTCCCCTATGGTCACTTCTCTAGGTTCGAACCTCACTTCCTCTATCCTCAGGGAGTTGTCCTCGTTGACCGAGTAGACCGTTGGCGCGGTAAGCACGTAAACCAGTGACCTCTCACCCAGACGGAGCACGCTGCTCCTGGCGACGGAGATGACAGGACCGCGCTCTGAGCCGGTGAAGGTGACCGATGCGGTCTGTCCGGGTATCAGGTTGCCGTCAGGGTTTTCGAGGGGAATCCTGACCTCGGCTGAACCCCCGGGCCTGTTCATGAACGGAACGACGGTCTCCACCGTTCCGCTTCCCTGGAACCCGGGCCTGGAATCAAGCCGGAAGACAGCCTCCTGCCCAGCCTGGACCCGTCCTGTCCTGTCCTCCGTCAGGTATACGGTCAGCCAGACACTGGACAGGTCTGAGACCCTGAAGAGGTCCTGCCCCCTGGTGACCTGCTGTCCCTCTGTGACGAAGACCCCGGTGACCATCCCACCCGCGGGAGAGACCACCGGGAAGACCGAGCGGGCCTCCCCAGTCTGCAGAACCCTCTGTATCTGATAGTCCGAGGCCCCCAGGAGAGAAAGTCTCTCCCTTGCGGCATCTATGCCGTCATCGCCAAGGAGGTTGCTTTCGTCTGCAAGGACCAGAAGCTCCTGCTGAGCCGAGTAGAGCTCCGGCGAGTAGATCTCGAGTACCGTTGACCCGGAAGAGACCTGTTCACCGTCGTACTGGACATAGAGCCGCTCTATCCTTCCCGGGGTCCATGCGGTGACTGTGTAGTTGCCTGTCTCGTCGAACTCTATCCTGCCGGTGGCGCTGAAGGATGTGTACAGGACCCTTTCCTCCGCTGTGGCTATGGAAAGCCCTATCATCTCCTGGTCGTGTCTGCTCAGCACGACCTCAGTGCCGCTGGCCTCGAAGGGTTCCAGTTCCATGCCGCAGACCGGGCAGTTGCCGGGGGAATCGAGGACGACGCAGAGCATGGGGCAGGCCCAGCTCTGTCCGCCCTCGCCTTCATGGGTGTGATCGTATGTCGCCCCGCTGTCCCGGAAAAGCAGTCTGCCGGGCAGTACGGCCCCGATGAGAAGACCTGCCAGGCAGCCTACCGCCCATACTGCAGCACCGGAGTACTTCTCAAGCCACATCATCGGATCGTGCCCCTTCCTTCAGAATCCCGGGTCATTCACTCTCAGCGCCTCGCCCAAGCTTCTCTGCCACATCAGGGTCCCCGGCAAGGATGTCCAGGTATGTCTCGGGATCAGAGAGGAATGCATCGTCGCAACCGGCGCAGCAGAAGTGCACCCTGTACCCCTCCCAGTCCACATAGACGCCTTCCCTGACGGGATTGCCCATGACGGGACAGACGGTGTTCTCAAGGTCTATTATCCCATCGGGAACCGCTGGCCCGGATGTCTGCACTACCTCCGCCACCTGCTCCCCAGGGGGCTGGGCCTGCATCCCGGTCTGTTCAGCCTCTTCGGCTCCGCATCCCAGTGCGCCTCTAACGATCACCGCGAACATGAGCCCTACAAGGGCACCATTCGCCAATCTACCTTTGTTGGTCTTCACAGAAACTCTCCTTTCTCAGTGATTCTTCCTTCTATTTCAAGCACCCTCGCGCAGGCAGCCACAATCCCGGAGTAGATCCGGATCTTCTCCAGTTCGGCTGCCTCAAGCTCTCCCAGTCTTACTATCACATCTTCGATGCCTGTCCTGCCCGATATCCAGTCCGTTACCGCAAGCTGGTACATG
>CAZXEF010000044.1:0-17812 GCA_964639605.1 uncultured bacterium
AGCTCGCCCCGCCCATTGAGAACCTCATGTAGTCCCGTATCTTCTCGTCGAAGGGGTTGTCCCCGCCGTTGAGCACATAGGATGCAGCAGCCTGCAGCTTGAAGAGCCTGAAAGTTGTGCTGGTGGATGCTCCAAGGTCCAATTCGGTGCCGCGGTCCCTTCCCGATACTCCCGTCGGGAGCCTCAGCATACCCCTCAGGACTATTGCAGACCCCCCCCGGGCTGTCTCGTAAAGCCATCCGCACCCTGCGGTTATGTCGCCCAGGAGGTGGTCGCTGTCAGAGGGATCGTCAAGGTAGAACGGGATCTCCCCGCCCAGTTCGATGTTATCCGTCATCCCCCAGGTCACGCTGACAGGGAGGAGAAGAAAAGGGTCCCGGTAAATCTTCAGGTCGATATAGTCGATTCTTCCCTGTACCCTCAGGTTGCCGCACTCAAGGACGTCACTGGAGGGCAGGAACAGGTACCCGCTGAGTCCGCCACAGGAAGATGTTCCCTGGGCAGGGTCCTGCGCGGAAGACTGAACGGCGATCAACACAACTGTGGCCAGAAGTAGCTTCAGCATGTTTCTCCCTTATATTTCAACTTGACTTGAGAGGGAAAGAAATGAATCTTCCCTTCGAAATGCTAAGAACGGCTGATTAGGGGGAATAATACTTCAAAATGAGATGGAGTGAAATAGGACTGCTGCTTCTGGCCGCCACTGCCGTTGCGGGACTTTTCGTCGTTGTGACCGGCCAGAGGGAAATGCCGGTGCGGACAGAGGAGGTTCCGCTTCCCTCAGATCCCATCGAACTCCTGGAGCTGGACCTGGCGGGAGTGATATACGGTCCGGGATTCAGGGATGTCCCTTCCGCCCCGCCGGATACCATAGTCAAGTCAATGGACCTGGTGGACAGTATTTCCCTTCACCAGGCCAATCTTCTGATTACACGTAACCTTGCCTGCCGCGGTTTCGATCATCTGGTAACATACAGAGTTCCTGACAGGGGACTGTCCTTCATTTGCCGCACCCCGGAGGGAGAACCCCTGAGGCTGGAACTCAACAACACAAGGCTCTGATCCCGGCAGGTCCATGCAAACTTGTTGACAGACCCTATTTCAGTCGCTATTCATCAGTTCCCGCAGAATTATTATATTCTGCCTGTTTCGCTGTAGAACACTGTCCACATTTCTGAATGTCGAGCGCTACCGGCATTGATGAATGTCCTTCGGAGGTTATTGGATATGACTAAGGCCGCCAAATGGCGCAACTGGAGTTCCATCGCTTTGTTAGTAGTGTCAGCCCTGATGGTCTGGCCCACTATCCGCTGGTACGCTCTTCCCGTCACGGAGCGGGACAGGGCGGAGGCCAGCGTTCAGCCCGAGACTGACAACCCCCACTACAGGGCCATACTCGACACCCTCCAGAGCGAGGGAGGAGAAACTCTTCTGGAGGAGTACAGGAACCTGTACTCCATAAGCGAGGGCACCATCAAGCTGGGCCTGGACCTCCAGGGGGGAATGTACCTTTCGTACATGGTCATTCCCACTCCGGGGATGGACGAAGATGAGGCAATAGACCAGGCGCTGGAGGTCATCAGGAACAGAATAAACGAGTTCGGTGTATCCGAACCTTCCATAACCCGCCAGGGCGACGACAGGATAGTGGTCCAGCTTCCCGGCGTGCGCGACCCGGAGAGGGCAAGGTCAATTGTCGAGAGACAGGCCCTGCTGGAGTTCAAGATGGTCGCATACCCCAGTGACGAACATCCCACCGTGACCAGTGTCCCTGTTCTCAGGGAAGTGGAGAGCCTTCTCACCGGAGAGGATATAGAGGGACCGATCCCGCTGGACAGCCTGATGGGTCTTGACTCCGCGGAGACGGAGCAGGTTGTCCCACAGCTCACTCTGCCAGAGGCTGATTCTTCCAGGGATCAGCTTGTACCCGAGGGCTTCTCCCTTCCGGAGGTCGAATCGCCGGAAGGTGATATGGCGCAGGAGCTGCAACTTCCGGAGATTGGGCGACCTGGGAGTCTGTCCAGCATTATCGAGATAGCCACCGAGCAGAAGGCCAGGCTGGCGACCGGGGTCTCGCCTGGGGACTGGCTTGTTTACGCCGGAGACGACACGGACCAGATGAACGGCATCATCAACAGGCCTGATGTGGATTCCATCATGGCGGCGGCCAACCTGAGCTTTGTATTCGGAAGGCTTCAGGAGACCTCCGAGGGTTCCTTCAGAGCCCTCTACATTCTCCCGAGGGACATGACCAGGGGTTGGGACAGGCTGACGGACCAGGAAAGGGAGAACTACCTGCTCACAGGTGCCAATCTCACCGACGTGAGGATACGCATGGGCGGGAGTCAGTCCCTTGCCAACGAACCGTACCTTATTCTGGAATTCGATTCGGAAGGCGCCGAGAACTGGGAGGTTATCACAGGGGAGAACGTTGACCAGAGAGTCGCAATAGTCCTTGACGGCACGGTCTATTCCGCCGCCGTCATTCGTGAGAGGATCTCCGGTTCCGGGACCAGACTCTCGGGAGGCTTCACCACCGAGGAGGCCAGGGACCTCCGGCTGGTGCTCAAGGCCGGATCCCTTCCCGCGGAGCTGGAGATAGCCGAGGAGCAGACCATAGGTCCCAGCCTCGGCCAGCAGTCCATCGACAGGGGAATGCTTGCCGGAATGATAGCAATACTGCTGATCGCGGCCTTCATCATCGTCTATTACGGTACTGGAGGGGTGATCGCGATACTGGCGCTTATCTTCGACATGCTTCTCATCATGGCGGTCCTATGCTTCCCCGGACCGCTTGCCCAGCTTGGTCTTAAGGGCCTCAACGCCACGCTGACCCTGCCGGGTATTGCGGGTATCATCCTGACCATAGGCATGGCCGTCGATGCCAGCGTTCTGATATACGAGAGGATACGCGAGGAGAAGAAGGCGGGCAAGGGTATCCGGGCGGCGGTGAAGGCCGGTTACTCCAGAGCCTTCGTGACGATACTGGATGCCAACCTGACCACCCTCATAACAGCGCTGGTCCTGTACAAGTTCGGTACGGGCCCCATTCGAGGGTTCGCTGTCACCCTGTCCATAGGTATCCTTGCCAGCATGTTCTGCTCCCTTGTGTTCTCCAGGGCCGTAATAGAACTGCTGCTGAGGAACAAGAAGAAGCAGGACCTCAGCTTCGGCAAATGGACCCTCCTGGGGGAGAAGCACTTCTCCTTCGTCGAGATGAGGAAGAAGACGTACATCATATCGCTGGCCGTGATCCTGGTGGGTGCGGCTGCATTCTTCATCAACGGAGGACTGGACCTCTCCATCGACTTCACAGGAGGACTGGAGACCAATGTGGTCAGCCAGACCGCCATGGAGACCGGTGAATTGAAGGAACTGCTTCTGGACAGCGGTCTTTCCGATGTCCAGGTCCAGAAGCTGATGGACTATACCGGTGATGGGGCCGCGGCTTTCGTCGTCCGTACTTCCGAGACGGACAAGGAAGTGGTCTACGCCGCCCTGGAAGCCAACGGCTGCGTCCCAATGGAACTGGAAAGTGATTCTGAAGGACTTTCGTTCATCAAGCAGATCGGCCCCAGGGTTGGAGAGGAGCTGAAAGCCAAAGCGCTGAATGCGATCTTCATGGCCATGATATTCATCATCTTCTACGTATGGTACCGCTTCCAGTTCAAATGGGGAGTTGCCGCCGTGGCGGCCCTGGCCCATGACACCATCATAACCGTGGGAATGCTGGCGCTCCTGAGGCTGGACATCTCTCTGACCATCATAGCGGCCATACTGACCATCGTGGGCTACTCCATCAATGACACCATTGTGGTCTTCGACAGGATTCGAGAGGACAGGAGGCTCCGAAAGGGCAAGACCCTTGCCGAAACTGTGAACATCTCCATCAACGAGGTGCTCAGCAGGACGGTGATCACTTCGCTCACCACCTTCATGGCGGCCTTCATTCTGTTCATCATTTCAGGAGGGGTGCTTTCCAGCTTCGCCCTGACACTGATGATAGGCATAATCGTGGGAACCTATTCCTCCATCTTCATAGCCAGCCCGATACTCGTGGACTGGCACGCGAAGATGAAGAAGGGCTAGCAGCGTCCTCGATGTTCGTGCGGGGCAGCCAATGGCTGCCCCGTTTCTTTACGGGATTCAGTCTCACAGCTCCGATACACTCAATACACATCCTTGTCTTCCCTCGCCGATTGCTGGTATCTTACTTCGCGAGAGGGGGTTGTTAAGGGCGTGAAACAGTATAATGGCCAGTCCAGCTGATCCCGCCGCCGACCTCAGGGACGAAATAACCAGGCTGATCCGACTTGTCGGGAGATGCCTGGATAAGCTCTGCTCGCATGAAAACCCCCTGGAGAGCATTCTTCCGGTACTGAAAATACTCGGCGAGGCTTCCGGAGTTTCGAGCACTTTCTATTTCCAGTGCTCGGAAGTTCAGGGAAAGCTCCTCGTCTCCCACAGGTACACGTGGATCCCGGCAGAGAACCAACTGGTGGAGAACAGCCCGGAGTTCCAGGGCGCTGACCCGGATGAACTGGGCTTCGGTTTTCTATCAGAAACCTCACTGGAACACAGGATACTTTCCCTGAAGGATGAGAACATAACTTCCGAAGGCAAAGAAATACTGAAAAAGTACCATGTTCCCTCCGTCCTGATGATACCCGTGACGGTCAACGGAAGGATCGGGGGTCTTGTCGGAATTGCCAGCGAAGCTTCATCCAGGTCATGGCACCAGGAGGAGATAGCTCTCCTTGACATGATAGCCGGGTGCCTGGGCAGGAGCCTGGAGAAGAAGATACCGATAGACAAGCTCCAGAGGTCCGAGAGAGAATACAGGGAACTCTCCTCCTTCCTGCGTCTGCTTGCTGACAACATGACGGACATGCTCTGGGCCAAGGACATGGAGAGGCGTTACATATTCGCAAACCGCTCCATCTGCGAGAACCTCTTAAGCGCGGAGGGAACCGATGAGCCCATAGGGAAGACAGATCTTTTCTTCGCCCTGAGGGAGCGTTCCACCCATCCCGACGACCCCGACTGGCACACCTTCGGAGAACTCTGCATGGATTCCGATACGATAGTGATGGAGACTGGAGAACCGCACCGGTTTGACGAGTTCGGCAACGTCAGGGGCCGGTACCTTCATCTTGACGTTCGTAAGGCTCCTATCATCAACGATGAAGGCGAAATGATAGGAACTGTTGGAAGCGCCCGTGAGATCACGAGGGAGAAGGAGCTGGAGAAGGAGCAGAAGGAGATTCTCGAGGCTCTGCGGAACCGGGAGCGAACCCTCCGTGACAGCCAGAGGCTGGCGGGAATGGGGAGTTGGACGTTCAATCTGACCACATGGACCAGGACATTGTCAGAAGAGATGATAACGCTCTTAGGCATTGATGACAGATCATTGACCGACGAGGACTTCGAGGCGTTGCTCTACGAAGGGGACGGGCAGTACTTCAGGGATATGGTGACACAGGCTATTCAGCGCGGCGACAGGGAAATGGATTGCGAGCACAGGATAAGGAAACCGGACGGCAATATTGTCTGGGTCCACAGCAGGCTCAGGATAGAATACGATGAGGATGGCAAGCCCCTGAACCTCTTTGGAGTGATACAGGACATCACGTGGCGGCGGAAACTGGAGGATGACAAACTCAAACTGGAACGGCGTATTCTCCATGCTCAGAAGCTGGAGAGCCTGGGAATCCTGGCCGGCGGTATCGCCCACGACTTCAACAACATCCTGATGGGTATCCTGGGCAATGCAGATCTTGCCCTGAAGGATATCCCTCCCTCATCTCCCGCCTACGAAAAGATCCGCAGTGTTATAGAGAACTCCAACGTGGCATCAGAACTCTCCAACCAGATGCTGGCCTACTCCGGGCGCGGAAGCTTCAAAGTGGAGCCCATCGATCTCAGCCAGACGGTACGCGGGATGGAGAACCTCCTCAAGACCTCCGTATCCAAGAACGTCACACTGAAGACCGCACTCTCCGAAGAAGACACAGGGATGAAAGGGGACATGACCCAGCTGAGGCAGATAGTGATGAACCTGGTCCTCAACGCCTCCGAGTCCTACGGGCAAAACAGCGGCACGATAACCGTCACCACGGGAAGGGTCAGATGTGACGAGGAATGCGTTTCAGTCACCCAACCCTCCGCCTGGCAGCGTCTGGACAAACCACCTCCCCCCGGGGATTACGTCTTCCTGGAAGTGCGGGACAAAGGTTGCGGAATGGATGAAAAGACCCTTGAGAGGATATTCGAACCCTTCTTCTCCACCAAGTTCTCGGGAAGGGGGCTTGGCCTGGCCGCCGTCATGGGTATCGTCAGAAGTCACAGCGGCCTGGTCAATATTCATTCCTCCCCCGGGAAGGGATGCACTTTCAGGGTGTTATTCCCTGCCGACGGCATGGTCCCCGCCGGGACTGAAGAGCCCGAAGATCAGGCACTGCCGGAGGGAGAGGGTACTATTCTACTGGTGGACGACGAACCCTCGGTAAGGAACGTGGTCACAAGTATGCTGGAGAAAGCAGGATTCATGGTCCTCAGTGCCGAAAGCGGCCAGGAGGCGCTGGAGATCTACAGAAGCTACCCTCAGAAGATCAGCTGCGTGCTTCTGGACCTGACGATGCCCCGGATGAGCGGCACCAGATGCCTCGAGGAACTGAGGAAGGTGAATCCGAAGGTGAAGGTGATAATTTCCAGCGGCTTCACAAGGGAG
This sequence comes from uncultured bacterium, assembly GCA_964639605.1. GTDB lineage: Bacteria > Fermentibacterota > Fermentibacteria > Fermentibacterales > JCC-6 > Aegiribacteria. Next base: position 6,731 of record CAZXEF010000044.1, read on the forward strand.
GATGTGGTCAGTAGGTTCACGGACGAGGAGTTCACGGGTTTCATACAGAAGCCCTACAGGTACGACGACCTGATGCAGGCTCTATCTGCGACCCTGGGTTACTGAAGCAGCTCCTGTTCACCCCCCGGCGGCAGAGATCTCGATAACGACCTCAGCGCCTCCCAGAGAACGATTCGATCCGAAAGTCAGTCTTCCCCCGTGAAGCTTGGCTATTCTCCCGGCTATAGCAAGACCCAGGCCCGTCCCCTTGCTGGAGGGGCCCTTGATGAAAGGTTCCCCCAGTCGGTCCATTATCCTGGGTTCGTACCCAGGCCCGTCATCAGCTACACGAATCACGGCCACTCCCGACGCACGGTCGCTGTCAACCTCCACGAGCACCCTTGATTCGGCGTACATCACGGCGTTCCTGACAAGGTTGCCGATGGCCCTGCCCAGCAGGGCTGTGTCCCCCCGGCAGTGTCCGCTGCCGGTTAGCTGGATATCGATGTCGTCCCTGGACCAGGATTCCGCCCTGACCAGATCTTCGCAGAGATCAAGAAGGTCCACATCCTCACGGCGGATCTCCCTGGCCCTTCTGAGCTTGTTGTAGTCAAGCAGCTCGGTGACCAGGCTGTCCAGGGATTCAAGGTCCTTCTCCATGCCGCTTATCTTAGAGGCATGCTCATTCCCGGAGTCCTCCTTGAGAAGCTCCAGGGCAACGCGGAATCGAGCCATGGGGGTTCGCAGCTCGTGGGCAACGATACCCAGCAGTTCCTGGTGCGACTCCACCAGAGACCTGATCTCCCCGGCCATGGTGTTGAAGGTCCTTCCCACATCGTCTATAAGGTCTCCGCCCTCCTTGGTCTGGAGCCTTATGCCCAGGTTCCCGGTCGCCAGTTCAGATGCAGCCCACTGGAGCCTAGCGAGTCTTCTTCGTACCGGCCGGAGAGCGATGAACAGCACAAGCCCCTCTGTGACAAGGAGAAGGAGAAGTACCAGCCAGAAGCTCTGCTTTAGGAATCCCGCCGGACCCCCCCTTGCCCCCACTGAAACCTCCACCGAGAACGGGAACTCCCGGGGAAGGCCGGGGAGACTGTAGTAGCCCTCACGAGGAGGCATCCCCGGTCGGACATCCGTTCTGGCATGGACCATCACTTCCAGGTCCAGGGATTCGGCAAGGGCAAGTACTGAATCCCTTGATATCCTCTCAGAGGTGACAAGACGGTCCCTGAACTGCTCTACGCTGTTTCGGTGGACATTTATCTGTGCAGGTATGATCCTCATTATTGCTATCACGGCTATGACCAGAGTCATGACAAGGCAGATGGCAAGGGGCAGGTAGACCTTGAGGAAGAGCTTTCTCATTCTGTACCCTCTTCAGGCAGTGCCAGCAGGTATCCCACTCCCCTGACGGTCTTTATCATGTCCCTGTCCGAGTGCGCTGCCAGCTTCTTGCGCAGACGGGAGACTATTACGTCCACCGACCTGTCGAAGGAATGGAAGTCGATGCCTCTCAGTTCCTCCACCAGGGCTCCACGGGGCTGTACCCGGCCGGCCCTCCTGGCCAGAAGGGCCAGAAGGTCGAACTCAGTGGTTGTAAGGTCCAGGGGTTTCCCGCGGAACGAGGCCTGCCTGGAGGGTACATCGATGTGAAGTTCCCCGCGCCTTATCATCTCCGCCTCCTGGTCCGCCCCCCCTCTCCTGAGCAAGGCCCTGATCCTTGCAAGGAGCACCCTGGGGGTCACGGGCTTGCCCACATAGTCGTCCGCACCCACCTCGAGCCCTGCCACAATGTCAGCGTCGTCCTTCATGGCCGTCAGCATCAGTACCGGGCCTCTCCATGAAGTCCTGAGGTTTCTGCAGATATCCAGGCCGTTCCCGTCGGGAAGCATCAGGTCCAGTATCACCAGGTCCGGCTTTGAGGAAAGGACCTTCTCCAGGGTTCTGGAACCTTCATGAAGCAGCTCGACTATGAACCCATGACGGTGAAGGTACTCCTGAAGCAGCGAGGCAAGGGCTTCGTCATCTTCGACTATCAGGATTCTGCTGTTGCTGCCCATGAGTCCCTTCCGTTGTTGACAGTTGAACAACTTATTCTATTCTATTGTGAGACAACCAGGATGCCAATCACGCAAAGGACAGGTTCAAATGCTTACAGTATTCATGGTAGCAACCCTTACGATTGCTGGTACGGAACTCCCCGAGCCGGCCTATGTACTTGAATACCCCGGACTGGGATTCGAGTTCCTTCCCGGGGAGATGTCCCCCCCCGTGGAGGGAACCGTCACCGAGGATGCGGGAGTGATAACCAGCGCTCCCAATTCATCCGGGATCGAATACAGGCTGTACTACTGGAAGGAAGACCTGGAGGAGAACACGAGGAAGGACCAGTGGCTTTCCGAGAGATTCACAGACATCATCTCCCCCGACCTGTTGCCATCTCTTCTCATCGGTGATGTGGTCTGGGTGGAGGGAAGTACCGGGTCTCCCAGGTGGGAGACATCATCCATAGGTCTCGTACCGGTGATGAACTTCAACTCCATTGACACTGCCGGGCACATCCTTGGCAGGGGAAGGGCCTGCGCCATCTTTACCGAGGGATACTCGGTCCTCTTCTACGCCATGGCTCCGGGGAACTCTGACGTAGACATCATCGAGGAGATGGAGGACATTATCTCCCGGATGTACCTTCAGGGGGACTGATCACTTCCTCCTCACGGCGATGCCGAACAGGAGCCTGCCCATCACCAGGAAGAAGGAGGAGTGGAGCAGTATTGCCACCGCCTGATAAAGGCCCTGGGGATACCTCATTCCCAGGGTCATCAGCCTTCCCAGGGGAGGAATGACATAGGACAGCCACCCTGGAATGGAGACCAGAGGCAATCCGGCCGTGAATCCCAGCAGAATCAGCGAAGTGAAGAAGAAGGCTCCCCCCGTTCCTGGAGTCAGTACTCCCAGAAAGGCTCCCATGGAGACAGCCCAGAGCACAGGCAGGTACGATTCCCCGATGATTTGAACAAGGGGGAATCTCCACGGGCCTGGCAGGGCGGCTATCACGGCTCCGATGGTTAGGATGAACACCCCCGTGGCAACGGTGAGCACCGCCAGGTAGACCCCCCAGTAACCCGACGACCTGCTGACCGGCAGGGCAAGGGAGTTGCGGAACCAGCCCGCTCCCCATGTTCCGGAGAAGAACAGACAGGATTTGATACCGGCGATCAGAGCCAGAAGGAACGACCCGTTCCAGATGGCCAGCACGGTCCGCTGTCCGAGTGTGGAGATGCCGGCCACACCGTGTGTCGCCAGGAAAGCCTCGGCGTAGACCATGAATGCCAGCATCGGAGGGACGAGAAGATATGGACTTACCCACTTGGTCCGCAGTAGGAGATTGACGCTCTCCCTGTAGAAATAGGTGTTTCTGCCCTTCATGCCAGGTTCACTACCCTGTCCGCCCTGTTCACCAGCGGTGACCTTCCCTGCGCTAGGGCAAGCACGGCGCCGTTCTCGAGAACGGAGAGTATGATCTCCAGCGCCGAGCTCACTCTTATGGACGAGAGGTTGGCCATGGGTTCGTCCAGGATGGCCACGGCGGGTCTTGCCAGGGCCACAGGCGCCAGTGCAAGCATCTGCAGGTCCGAACGGTTCAGCTGACCCGGGTACCTGTCGATGGTGTCGGCCAGTTCCACATCATCGCACCAGCGGTCCACCGGCATTCGTACCGTTCTTGGAGACACCCCTCTGTACAGGGCAACCTTCCTCTCCAGCTGGATCCTTACGGGAAGGTCGGGCAGGAAATTCCAGTTCTGGAAAACAAACACCGTCTCCCTTCTCGAACGCAGGGTCCATGGCCTGGAGCCCAGAATCTTCATGCTCCCTTTGCTGAAGCCCCTGATACCCGCCATTGATTTGATTAGATTACTCTTGCCGCTTCCAGGGGGTCCGGCGACGACAACCATCTCCCCCTTGTTAACCTCCACCGAGAGGTAGGCCATGAGTGGCGGATCGGAATAACCGCCGATGGATATGTATGGAGGCATATGTTCCTTTCAGGACAGGGAAAAACAGACGGGCGTACAATGAGAACAGCTGCCGCCGCCATTGTCCTTACTATGATAACTGCAGGCTGCGCTGAAAAGGAAAGATACGCCGAGCGCTATCTCGATTCCATCAATCTCACCATCCACATGGACAGGGCGGCGGAGGTCTCCGGTTTTCTCAGGCGGGGAACCACCCCCGGCAGCGCCATGGAATATCCCGACCTCACCGGAGCCAGCAGGATTAGCTTCGACTGCAGCCCGGAGGATTCCACAGGGCTGGCAGACCTCCTTCAGACAACGGATGTCCCCTTCAATGTTTCAAGCAGGGACGAAGCGCTTCCTCCCTGTGTCAGGTTCTGGCAGGACGGGATCACATGGAGACCTGTCTACTCGTGGACCATAGAGGGTGACAGCTGCAGGTTCGCGGCCAGAGTGGTGCTGATCAACAGCACCGGCAGGGAGTGGTTCTCCCAGAACACGATAATGAAGGACATGGAAGAAAACCCAGTCTGCATGGTGCCTGATACTCTGGTCATAAGGAACGGTGAGATGGAACTGGGCTGGTGGAGCGTCCGCGGACAGGTCCTGCCCCTGACCCTCCATTACGGCTGGCCCCTGAATTCCCAATGGAACCAGCTGGTGCCCTGCATCGCCCCCGGCGCCGGCAGCCTGACCGGGGCCATCTGGCCCCTCAGGACCGGTGACACTCTGTGGGTCCAGCCCGAACAGCCTCTTGAAGTGACCGAGCAGGTCCATTCGAACTCCTCCGGATACGAATGCACGCTGCTGGTGCATAATCAGACCTCCAGCTACAAGGAGGTCAGGATTACGCATCCTACAAGGACCCCCCGTGGAGCACGGTTTGAACCGGGAAATGGATTCCATTCCTTCCTTGGCCTTCAGCCGGGGGACCTTGCAGTGCTTGAATACAGGGTAGTCTACGACTGATCATCTTGACCCAATACCATGGAATCGGTTAGTATAGCGTCCCAACCAAGATTGAGGTGCGCCCGTAGCTCAATTGGATAGAGCGTCTGGCTACGGACCAGAAGGCTCCGGGTTCGAGTCCTGGCGGGCGTACCAGTAAAACAGGGGGCACCAGCCCCCTTTTTTGCTGGTATGCTCCCTTGATCGGATTCATGCTGATTCGGAAGGTGCGATATGTGGCATGTATACATCTGTGACAGGCAGGGACAGCTCTATACAGGTATTACTACCGATATCAACCATCGAATGAGGCAGCACAAAGCGCACCTTCTCTACAGCGAGAGCCATGAGAACAGGGAGAGTGCAGCAGCCAGAGAGCATCAGATCAAGGGCTGGACTCGCAAGAAGAAGCTGGCTCTCATATCTTCATCGAATCAGCTGGGGTGAGTTTATCCTGAGCGAACGAAAACTTGATTTCTGATAGTAAGAGAGTCGAAGGAAGTCCTGGCGGGCGTACCACGTATCCCATTGCAGTACAAGGATTTACGATATATTATCAGTGTCATCGGCTATGTAATGATCGAATTTGGCTGATTATATCTTCACGAACCTCACGCTCAAAGACTGCGTTCCAGATATCCCCTGTATCAGATAAACTCCCGAAGGTACTTCCCTGCCAGAATCGTCATCGCAGTCCCACTGGATGATGTTGGTCTCAAGATCTGTGAATCTCCTGACAAGCTTCCCCGAGATGTCGTACACAAGGATATCAGTGTTGGCGATGGAGGAAGGCGGGATCGTTATCGAAACTGATCTATTGGAAGGATTGGGATAGGAGCTGACAGAGAAATCTTCACCGGTTTCACCTCCCTCGATCCCGAGGTAGGTCCAGTAGAAGCGTATCTCATGAAGGACAGGAGTGACGAATTCGGTATCGGAAGTGATTCCAACACGGTACTGAATGTACCTGAATGTGCTGTCTATGAACCCTGTGAGACTCTGCGGCTCGAAGATAGTGTCGCACCAGGATCCCATGTTCTCCCAGTCGTTGGAGGCTCTCACCTGGAAGAAGATTTCTGTTCCCGAGGGCTCATCACCTGCCCATGTAATGCTGTCCCATTGAGGGTAGGACTCTATGTCGAGGATCGACGACAGGAGCCAGCCATCGGTTTCTCCCACCACTTCGTGCCATGATACGTTGGTTCCCGTATGTGCAGAAGCAAGTATATCCGTCTTCCCGTCCTCGTTGAAATCAGCAACATCAACGTCGGTGAACCACCAGCCCCATTTGATCAGGAATCTGGTCCATTGTGTACCAGCTCCGTCCATGTTCCTGTAGAGGTAGAGGTGCTTGCCCTGATTCTCAGCAAGAATGACATCGGGATAACCGTCATCGGTTAAATCAGAGGCATGTACTCCCCAGGCATGATTCCTGTCCGAATCTATCACGTGCTCTTCCCAGTTCGTGCAGGAACCATCCACGTTCTCGAACCAGCTAACTTCATGAGAGTCCTCGCTGCAGTAGACCACATCCAGATCACCATCACTGTCGATGTCGGAAGCGTGAACCGAATATGCTATTTCATAATACCCGCCTATACTGTGACTGAGCCAGTTCAGGCCAGTGCCGTCTAGATTCTCATGCCACTTGAGGCCATTGGGCCAATCCTCAGCGCTGAGGATGTCAATGTCGCCATCCAGGTCAAAGTCGATACAGAAGAACTCCCATCCACTGTGTAGTCCACCGGTAACCAAATGCTGTTCCCACTCCGGCTCTGTTTGAGCATGCCTCTCCCACCATGCAATCTGATTTGGGTCACCATAAGTGACAGCAACTACATCAAGAGTATCATCTCCATCGATATCAGAACAGCACACAAAACCAGGACTGCCCCAGTAAACAATCCTGTACCTGGTCCAGGAATCGCCCACTCCATCATCGTTGCTGAACCATTCCAAACCCTTATTTGAAATGGCGGCATTCGCCCCGACGATGTCCATGTCACTATCATTATCCAGGTCACCCGGATACACGCAATAGAAGAGGGCATAATTCTGGCTCACGATGTGCATGTCCCAGCCGCCACCGCTGCCATCGTTCTCGAACCAGGCGACCTTGTAGGGAGTAAGAGTACTTCTCTCTGAAGCAAGCACGTCGATATCACCGTCACCATCCATGTCACCAGGGAAAGCGAACTGACATCCTTCCATATCCGAGCTGATGGGATGTGAGACACCTGAAATATCAAGGTAGACATGCATCGGGATCACATCGTAAGCTGTTCTTTCCTGATCGGAGAAGTTGGTACTCCAGGAAGTCACCGGTCCTGGCACGCCAGGTCCACCGACCCAGTTAGTCTGGAACACGAAGGACGCAGCAGCAGCTTCTGCAAGAACCAGAATAACCAGGAACTGTCTTGAAAGTGGATGGCCCCTCATTGTGCGGACTCCTCAAGCTTCGCCCATCCTATACGGACATCTATTGGATCGGGAGGAGATCCTTGTGGTAAACTGACATTGATTCTCAGCCAGAGTGCAGATGCTGTGCCGGATCCCCAGCCAAGTTCTGATACACTGTCCAGGTCAATCGGCCCAATATTTGTATACTGGTCCCAGCCGTTTCCCACGGCATAGTCTGTACCTGCAAGCAGGTTCTTCCAGTCGCTGAGTGTTCCGTGAGAGTCCCTCCACTGGACATACAGCCCAAAGGCTCCTCCCGGCTGTGGATTCGGATTGTAACCCACAATCCCCAGGCTCAGCATGTGATACAGGTCCGTATCTAAATACTGGGATGGACTTGCTGGTATCGCCAGGCTGATGTCTGCTCTGTAGTCGTGAACGGAGTCATCGTACAGAACGACTCCCTCGAACATTCCACTTACGGAATCGGTCCAGCCGGTGGCAGTGTCCCAGTTGTTCGCCACGGCCTCGATGTCGCTGGTGTTCCATGCTACCGTTGTGTCGTCATCCATGTCCCAGGCATCAAGCCTAACTGCAGTGGCGTAGTCACGGGGCTCAAGAAGGACGGTCATTTGCACTGCATTGTCGTGAGCTTCCTCACCAGGGATTGAGTCCGCCTCGATCTCGATGATGTGTGCTCCTATGTCGGTGGAGTCTGTGCTCCAGAGAATGAGAGCTGATACGCTGTCCGGCTGGTAGTAGCCTGACAGCCCGTCGAGGCTGATGGTGTCCTTACCTAAGATGGTGGAACTCGTTAGATCGGTGAAAGTGACCTCTACATCTCCTGTGGTATCAGTCCCCATATTGTAGAAAGTTCCCCCGACGTACAGGTCCGTACCAGCGGTGTACCTGTGCTCACGGTCCCTGCCCTCGTACCCCAAACGGTAGGTAAAGACATCGGGAGACGTGATCCTGAGATCGGCCTGAATGGTCTGCATCGTATCCACGAACTCCACCAGCCTTCCCTGCCCGGCTTCCAGGGTGTCGCTGTAATAGTACAGGTCCTGCAGGCCCTTGTCCACAGGGATGAGGCAGCGCCGCAGATGGTCGATGGCATTGCGATATACGTCACCAGGACACTCCGTGTCATGGATCCTTATCACGACAGGTATCCTGTCTGTGTCACCGTAGTAATACTCCCCGCAGAACCTGTTCACGTAGTAGAGGTAGGCGTTGTCGTTACTCTCTTCTGCAAAGACCCTTATCACCGGAGGAACGTAGTTGTCATGAAGGTCGGAGTCAGGCATGACTATCTCCGCAACGTCCCAGTAAGGAGTGCCGTTCTCCTCGGACCACCATAGATCGTACATCTCAGGACCGATTATCTTCACATCGGCAAGGATGTCGTAGAGGTTGTTGTACAGGTCGGCATAAGGCTGGAAATGCCAGGTGTACCAGTTCTCCTCAGCCCTCTCTCCGTCGCCGGAGGTATCCGGAGGAGTGTGCATAGAGAAGAGAGGATCGTAACCGTCTATCCAGGGAGGGATGGAATCCGGCCTGATGTATGCCATGCTGTCACCCGGCCATCTGCCGGTGTACCTCCAGTCCTCGTAATCAGCGTCGAAGGGGATGTTATGACAGTCCAGGAGCGAACTGTTCATCGAGATTGGATCGCCTTGAGTGTTGAATTCCCTGTAGCTGCACAGGTTATAAGGGAAGATGCCCTTTATCTGATGGAGCAGGGCAAGATTGCACAGCATCCGGAACTCCTGGGGCGCCGGCTTGCGGGAAGTGTAGGACTCGTAGCTTATCTCGGGCGGAATGCTCTCGTCCCACATCAACGGACCCCCTGCAACGCCGAAGGACTGGACGAAGAAGTAGACAGGGCAGTCGTACTCCCATGCCGGCACCACCGTCGAATCGAGTCCCTCCTCGATATGATCTATCAGGAAGAGCCAGTCGGAGTCGCACATCTCGGGTGCTGTGGAAGCGGATTCCGGACAGACGTACCTGAACGGGTAGTAGTCGAAGGAGATGAAGTCTGGATAGTTCTCCACTGGAAGCGGTATGAACTGTCCGCTTGGAGGAGGCTGGAACTCTGCCTGCATCATAGCCCGGACGCTCCTTGCCTGGTCCTCGAAGGTGCCGTAGTCGATATTCCCTGTTAAACCGGTGTAATCCTCCTTATCGATGAAGTGAAGTAATGCGAAGTTCATGGCAAGGGGAGTGGGATAATTGGGATCGTTTTCGGCGTAATACTTCTGCAGGGAGAATATTCCGCTAGGCTCTACTTCTTCCAGGGATAAAGCCCCATTGGCCAGGGTATCCTGAGTGTAGACGTTGGGCAGGTAATCGTTCCAGGGAAGTGTATCTTCCACTGAATGGCGCCTCTGCCATGAGTTGGCTTCGTCGTAGACCTCGTAGTACCAGAGGAAGTCAAAAAAGCTAGTGCGATAGTTAAGAGTTTCTATGACTCCCTTTATAGCTATGGAATCACAAAGATCGTATAATGATTCCGCAGGCATATAATGGGCTATCGAATCGAAATCAGCATTGCTCCTGGCAAAGCACGAATCGGACCGTAACGACATGCCGCTCAGCCGGAACCAGTATCTGAACTCAGGATCCGCCCATTCCGCAAGAGATTGCATTATATCGCTGGGACTGAAGGAGAAGTAGACTCCGGCACTGTCGCAAAGCGACATAAGGTTCTGGACATAGTACAGATCGGAGAAGCCGGCGAAATAGACTGCGTCCAGGTTCTGCCAGAGCAACTCACAGAATAGGTCCAGAGAGAAGTCCGTAATGTAGGACGTTTCCGAACCATAGGTCCTCATTAGCAGGGTCGGTATATCATTATCGGACGGAGATTCAGCCAGAGCAAGTGAGTAAATCAATATTGATAGGCATAATGAATACAGCATATGGTGTCGCATAGCACTTCCTCCGATCCTCAGCAAGTTGAAGATACGCAGGATTCCTTACAAACATTTCATCAACAATAGAATACTATTTACTAGAAGGTTAAGTCAATCTTATAGAGACATTTACTTACAAGAAATGGTTCCTTTTAGCGATGGTTGGGCTGTCTCAACGTACGCAGTTCTCTCTCCGTAACCGCCTGCCTATCCCAGTAATCTCCTTTAGCCTCTATCTCCCGCAGTCTGTCCACAGGCAGCTTCAGGAGACACAACCACTGGGTGATCCTGTCAGATGAAACGCCATGCCTTTCGGCAAGCTGCTTTCTGGTCAGATTGTCTCGTTTCAACTCCTCCTGCAACTCCCTGGCATAGATGAGGGGGTTGCGATAGCGCTTAGGATTAGGATTGTATCTACATATATTGCATGCTGTTATGAGCTTGATTGTCGGAAGACAGGCGGTTCGAATAGACATTGCGTTGGTGTACCACGTATCCCGTTGCAGTACAATCAGTTACACAACATTAACAGTGTCAGCGGCTATGTAATGATCGAATTTGGCTGATTATATCTTCACGAACCTCACGCTCAAAGACTGCGTTCCAGATATCCCCTGTATCAGATAAACTCCCGAAGGTACTTCCCTGCCAGAATCGTCATCGCAGTCCCACTGGATGATGTTGGTCTCAAGATCGGTGAATCTCCGAACGAGCTTCCCTGAGATGTCGTACACAAGGATATCAGTACCGGCGATGTAAGCAGGCGGGATAATTATCGAGACTGATCCATTGGAGGGATTGGGATAGCAGATCAAGCCAGG
>CAZXEF010000045.1:0-1288 GCA_964639605.1 uncultured bacterium
TGAATATTTCGGCGAAGAACTTCGCCATCCTGAACGGGTCGCTTATACCGGCAAAAACTCCCGCCAGTCTCATCATTCCGTCCAAAGCCCTGCACCTCCTATGTTTCTATGTATAGAAACGGTAATATAGAGAGAGGTGCAAATATGTAAAGACCTTTTCTATCGGGTCGGCAGGATCAGTGCAGCGTCTTTATACGCAGAGACTTGCGCATTTCACTCAGGAGCCTGGACACTTCGGCCTTCTCCCTGAGCTCCTCGTAGGTGAGAAGCCTCAGGGTCTTGTTGGCCATGCTCAGCCTTCGGGCCAGAAGGCTGCCCAGACCGAGGCTCAGGCTGATGGCCATTGAGCTGTTCCGCTCCAGAAGTTCTACCAGAGTATCCCTCGAGAACATGAGTATCTCGGCACTGCCGCTGGCCTTGGCGGTTGCGGCCCTCGGCTTGCCGTCGAGGAAGGATTTCTCTCCCACAGCGTCGTTCGCTCCGAAACTCCCCAGCATGAAGCCGCCGGCGCTGTCGTCAACGACCACGACCTCCCCCTTGCGTATGATGAAGAGGTCGGTGGTTCTCTCTCCCTGGCGGAACAGCACCTGATCGTTCCTGGCGTAGATCCAGTGGCATATTTCCGAAAGAACGGGATCGTCGGCTGAAAGGAGAGGTTTTCTGTTGCGGGCCCTGATGTCGGCCCGGAGCTTGTGCAGGCCTCTCTTGCCGCTCAGGTCCTGATCGCCCGAGATGAGAACTCTCAGGGCATCGGCTTTCCTGAGCCTCTCCACTATGAACCTCTCGAGGAAGAGAAGGAACTTGGTGCCGGGCACCGACTGTTTCCTGAGGAAAGCCACGAATGGCTCCCTGGAGAGCTTCAGGAGCCTGCCCGGGACGTTGGACCGCACGGTGGCCGAGCGGGGTTCGCCTCCTAGGAACGCCATCTCTCCGAAGACGTCGCCCTTGTCCAGGGAATCGATTATCCTGCTTGCGCCCTTGTCGTCTATGACAACGAACTGGCCTGATTCGACGATGAAAAGATCGGTCCCGGTATCCCCCTGCCTGACGATCTTTTCAGATTCACCAACTTCAACCTCTTCGAAGAGCTCCCTGACACCGCTCTCGGAGAGGATATCCTCGGTATCGAAAAGACTTTCCTTTTTCATGGAGACCTCTCAGCCGTCAGTTTGAACTCCCTGCCGGAGAACGATGAGAATCGTACCCTCCTCCGGACGTCTTGGACGCATGCATTACTGTCAATGGGACAATACCTAGGAAAACCGGTGCTTGTCAAACTTCTCCGAAG
>CAZXEF010000045.1:1388-1519 GCA_964639605.1 uncultured bacterium
TACTGTCAATGGGACAATACCTAGGAAAACCGGTGCTTGTCAAACTTCTCCGAAGAGTCACGGACGACAAAACGGAGGCGCTGATTTCGGTAGAAGACAGCCTGGGTGATGATCCCAATGATGAAGCCGCT
>CAZXEF010000045.1:1619-17523 GCA_964639605.1 uncultured bacterium
GATTTCGACAGATATCCTTCAAGGGAAGGTTATAATGATGAAGCCGCTGATTTCGACAGATATCCTTCAAGGGAAGGTTATAATGATGAAGCCGCTGATTTCGGAAGAAATCAGCCAAGCTGACGGCTCCGCCGTCAGCCGTCAGCCCAGTCATCCCCTGTCCACCGGAACCCGCTTCTAGACTCCCGCGGAGCAGGGGTTGACCAGGGGTATCTGCATTCTATATAAATTTGTGAAAGTTCGAACTATCACTAATAACTTGACCGAGGACGGGCACAGGGAACCGATGGCCGTACGGAAAGTATCCGAAAAGACCATAAGAAGGCTGAGCCATTACGCCATGTGTCTCAGAAGGGCAAGGGGCGACGGCGTGAAGGTCATCACGTCCAGGTTCCTGTCCGGCCGCTGCGGGATATCAGCCGCGGCGGTCCGCAAGGACCTTGCGGCCTATGGTGACTTCGGCAAGCAGGGCTCCGGATACGGGGTGGATGAACTCCTTCGAAACATAGAACTGATACTCGGGACCTGCGACCCGCCCCCGGTCCTGGTGGTGGGTGTGGGTAACATCGGCAGGGCTCTTCTTGAATCCGGTCTTGACGGCACAGGAGGTTATCGTTACACGGCGGCCTTCGACGCGGACCCGGACCTGTCGGGCGAGGAGATAGCCGGGGTCAGGGTCCATCACCTCGATGAGATCGGATCCTTCGTGGACAATATCTCCGACACCATAGCCATCGTTTCGGTGAGTGTCGGCCAGGGTCAGAACGCTGTGGACAGGCTGGTGAAGGCGGGGTGCCGGTCCATACTCAGCTTCAACCTGGAGCCCCTTGAGGTCCCTGACGGCGTGTCCCTACGCTACGTGGAAGTCTCCACAGAGCTGGACATACTGACACATGCAATGAAATGCGGAGATGAAACATGAGACAGCGGTCGATTGCCGCCGTTCTCTCCACCACAATTGTACTTCTCGCAATATGGATATTCCTCACCCTCAGTCTGAGGCCCGATGAGCTGCTGCTCGGGCTGGGGACCTGTCTGATCATCGCCGTGGCCACAGGCGGGGCCTTCACGGGCAACGCATTCCGTCTCCTGAGCCCGTTGAAGCTGATTAGGATGATCGAGTACGTATTCTATTTCCTTGGAAAGATGTTCATGGCCAACCTGGATGTCCTCTTCAGGGTCATCAAGCCCACAGTACCCACGAACCCGGGGATCGTGAAGGCCGGCCTCTCGCTCAGGAACAGGAGGGCAATGAACATTGTGGCCAACTCCATCACCCTGACACCCGGGACTCTCACGGTGGAAATGACCGAAGATTCCATTTATGTCCACTGGATCTCCCTTCCGAAGGAGGATGCGGGTGTTGTGACGCAGAGGATGGTGGACGGGTTCGCCGGACGATTGGAGAGGATCTTTGAGTAACTCCCTGGCCTTTGTCCTTTTCGGTCTGATGGGCGGCGGCATACTTCTTGCCTTCGCCAGGCTGCTTCTTGGAAGAAGGGGCCCCGACAGGGCGGTGGCACTGGATACGGCCACACTCATATCCACCAACCTCCTGGTCTTCATTGCCCTGTTCGAGGGAAGATCGATGCTGATAGATGTGGCCATAGTCTACTCGGTACTTTCCTTCCTGGGAGTGCTCTCCATCGCCAGGTACCTGGACGGAGGGTTGCGGTGAACGTTCTCTCGGCAGCCGGACATGTCCTTATGGTGGCGGGAGGCGTGATACTCTTCACCAGCGGCCTGGGCATACTCCGGATGCCCGACGTGTGGAACAGGCTCCACGCAGGCACCAAAGCCACCACCCTCGGGTCCATGCTGTTCCTTGCGGGAGCGGGTTGCCTGAGGCCGGGCTGGATACCGAAGCTTTTCCTGATAATCCTCTTCATCATCCTGACCAACCCTGTTTCAGGCCATGCACTGGCCAGGGCGGTTCACATGAGACCCGGTGAGAGGCCGGACAATCTACTCCGGGACGACCTCGAGGACTCCGCGGAAGACCAGGAGGGTGGCAGTTGAGCCCCGCTCTCATGGCAGCCATGGCCATGGCCATGGGCGGCATGATGCTCATCGCAGCCGTAGTCGTGCTTTTCATCAGGGAACTCCTGTCGGCGATCATAATAACCGGTTTCGTGAGCCTTTCCGCTTCCGCCCTCTTCCTTATGATGGATGCCACTGACGTGGCCATTACAGAAGCCAGCATAGGAGCCGTTCTGGCTACCCTCATCTTCCTCTGGGGAAGGGGAAAGATGGGGGGCGACGAATGATAAGGACACTGACGGGATTGGCCGTGATCCTGCTTCTTGGAGCGGTCACAGCCGCGATCGTCCCTTACATGGGACTATCCCAGGAGCTTACCGGCGCAGGCCGGGAGTACGCCGACCAGGGAATGACCGCCACCGGGTCCTCGAACCTTGTTACCGCGGTCATAGTGGCCTACAGGGGGCTGGACACTCTTGGCGAAGTGGTGGTGCTATTCTGCGCGTCCACTGCTGTAGTGCTGATACTGACCCTCTTTCCCCTGGGTTCAAGACCGTCCGAGCCCAGCATTATAGTAGCCCATACCTCCAGCGCGCTTCCGGCTCCCATCATGCTGCTGGCGGTTTATTTCATAGCCCACAGCCATCTGAGTCCCGGCGGTGGTTTCCCCGGTGGGACCGTCATGGCTTCGGTGTTCCTCCTGGTGATGCTGGGAAGCTCCTCCGTTCCTGGAAGGAGCGGCGCCCTGCCGGCGGTGGAGGCTCTGGCCGGCATCTCCTTCGGGCTGCTGGGTTTCTGGGGAGTAATGACACTGGGGCAGTTCCTGAACAACACTGTGCTGGGAAGAGGAATCCCCGGAGAGCTGTTATCTGCAGGCATAATACCTCTGATATCCCTGGCCATAGGCGCCAAGGTGGCCAGCGAGTTCTCAGGCGTCTTCGCCGCGTTCAGGAAATCGGGAGGCGTTGAATGAGCCTCTTCTACTGGACAGTGGCGGGAACGGCTGCCGGGCTGATAATGGTTGGTCTCTGGGGTGTTCTGTCCAGAAGGAACATCCTCAGGATCGGACTGGCCTTCACCATCGCCGATACAGGTGTCAATCTTCTGCTCGTATGGTCGGGATTCGTCCCGGGCAGGACCACGCCCATAGTGGACGGGAGCATTGATGTGACCCGTATCTCGTCTTCAGTGGTGGACCCCCTTCCACAGGCCCTGGTACTCACCTCCATCGTAATAGGAGTCGCTGTGGCCGCCCTCTTCGTGGTGGTGGCCGTGCTGGCCTCCAGGAGGCTGGGCACCGCCGATATCCGCAGGATGAGAGAGCTGAGATGGTAATCGCACTTGCGGTCTTCCTTCCTCTGATGGGAGCCTTCGCCACAGCATGGCTGGCGCACCGCAGTACATCCATCTCCCTTGCCGTGTCACGAGTCTTCCTCCTTGGAGGCCTCGGAGCCCTCATAGCGCTTTCCATTCAGCTGGAGGCCTGGGACCTGGGTGACCTTCACCGGTCGGTTGTCCTGCACACGGGTGTAATGGAACCTCCTCTCAGCATCGACCTGGAGGTCACAGCCTGGGCTGCTCTTGCCGCGATGGCCGTCTACGCAGGAGCGCTGCTTGGAATAGGAAGGCTCTCGGCCAGGAATTCCAGGATCCAGCCCCTGATCCTCTCCCTCGTCACCGCTTCACTGGGGCTCATGTTTGCCACCGACCTGTTCAATTCCTTCGTTTTCATAGAGATAGGCAGCATCATCACCGTGGGGCTGGCGGCTGCGTGCAGGTGCAGGCGAAGGTGGGAAGTGGCCCTGAAGGTGGCCCTGGTCTCGGGGCTGGTGACCATACTGTACCTCCTTGCCGTGGTTGTCACATACAGGACCACGGGGGAGCTCAGGCTAATGGCCCTGGGCTCCGTGGTTGGATTCCCGGCCCTCCTGGTCTCCGGTCTTATGCTCACTGTCATAATGACGGAGATAAAGGCATTTCCACTGTCAGGGTGGGGGCTGGACTTCTACCAGGGTGTGGGTCCCGGGTTCGCGGCTGTGTACAGCGCCACCTGGAGCCTTGCGGTCCTGATCTGGTCCGCCAAGGTACTCCCAATGCTCCCACTCCCGGATCCTGGACTTCTGGCCTGGATCGGTGCCGGCGGCCTTCTGCTGGGTCAGCTGGCCGGCCTCAGGTCGGACCATCCCGGAAGGATGATGGGGTATTCAACCGCGGCCTACGCATCGGTACTCCTGGTGCTGGCGGGAACCGTAACGGGTCCCGATTACCTGAGCCTCACGCTGGTACTCCTTGTATTCGCGGGTCTCTCCAAGTTCGCGGTCTTCATGATGGCCAGGCCCTTGGGAGAGGATCCCTGGAAGGACGTTTCCGGCCTTCTGCTCCTTCTGCCTGTGCTGTGCATCACGGGCATACCGCCACTGCCTGTGTTCTGGGCCAAGCTGAAAATGCTAGTGATACTCGGTGAGCACTCCCCTTTGCTTCTGGGAACCGTGGTGGCGGGTCTGTTCCTGGAGGCCGTGTACCTTCTCAGGCTATGGTCCGGAAGGACGGGTCGGGCAACCTCGAGGACAGGGTCTCTCCTTCCTGTTTCAGCGGCCCTGCTGATCGCAGGCGGTTCAGTATGGCTCACCGCGGGATGGTGGGAAGGCCTCAGCCTCTCCGGCATGCTGATATCCTCACCCTTCATCAGAGGCCTGTTCATTTCGATATTCGCAGGAGGGACACTGCTTTGCTTTCCCGGGGTCTTCAACAGGGTCCGGGGAGAGAGGAGCTACTGGATCTGGATGTCCATCTCCGGAGCGGTGCTGACCCTTCTTCCCATGGCGGGGAACAGCATCACCTTCTACGTTCTCTGGGAAATATCCGCCTTCTCGGCAGTCATAGCCGTCAGCAGGGGCAGGAACCCGTTCGGAGGCACGTTCTGGTTCTCGGTCTTCGCCGCTGCTGCTGGTTTCCTCCTTCTCACCTCAGTAGTGGTCTCCCGGGGACCGGTTGCGGCTCCGGGGCTGCCAGTGGTGCTGTCGGCCTTTGCGGCGCTTCTCAAGATGGGGCAGATGGGAGCCCATCTCTGGACCGTCAGAGCATATTCCACCGCACCCGCCACCATGCCCGCGTTCCTCGCCGGCACCTCGTCCAAGGCCGCCGTCCTGCTCCTGGTGGTAATCGCCATGTGGTCCGGCACCTCCCTCCTGCCCATAGGGACGCTCCTTGCATGGGCCGGTGTCCTCACCGCCCTCGGGATGGCCGTGATGGCTTCCCTGCAATCCGATTACAGGAAGGTGCTGGCTTACGCCAGCGTCTCCCAGCTGGGCTATATCCTGGCGGGTCTCGGACTGGTAAGCGTCCTTGGATGGACCGCGGCACTCTACCACACCCTGCACCATTTTCTGTTCAAGACAGTGCTTTTCCTGGGGGCGGCGGGGGTCATCTGGAGGACCGGCACCTCGGACTACAACAGGCTGGGAGGTCTGGTCAGGAGGATGCCCCTGACCTTCGCATTCACCCTGGTATCGGTTATCTCCTTCGCGGGAGTCCCGCCGCTTGCGGGCTTCGGTGGAAAGTGGCTCCTCTACAACGCTCTCATCGAAGCCGGCATGCTGCCTTTGGCCCTTGTCGCCATGTTCGCCTCGGTGGTGGCCTTCCTGTACGCCTTCAGGCTGCTGTACGCAGTGTTCCTGGGACAGCTGTCCGGCAGGCATACAGATGTGAGGGAGGCTCCCCTGACCCTGCTTGTCCCCCAGGCCATCCTCACTGCGGCGGTCATGATCATCAGCTTCAGGCCGACCCTGCTTCTGGACAGGCTCGTTCCGGCTCTGGGTTCGGTGCCGGGGCTTCATGGTTCGGTCCCCGCCGTGGACGGGACCATGGTTACCACGGTCCTGGGCAGCTGGGACGCCTGGTCCGTTGGAATGATGGTGATGGGTCTCTTCGGTTTCGCATTCGTCTTCTACTGGCTGTCGGGAAAAAGACCCACACATGTCGGCCAGCTGGACATAGGTTTTGCCGGTGAGCTTCCTCCGTCACCGGAGGAGATACATTATGCCGGTGATTTCTACAGGCCATACAGGAGAGCACTGGCCTTTCTTCCGCGGATACACGCCGGAAAAGTGTTCGCCGGAGCAGTCAGGCTGCTCAATATGACGGGTGATACGGTCCGCTCCCTGTTCACGGGTGACGCCAGGACATACCTGGCCCATTCCCTTATCTTCCTCATCGCCGTGATGTTCTGGCTGGGCGGAGGCGCTCCATGATCGGCCTTATCGCTTCCATTGCCCTTACTTCCATCGGCGCCCTGGCCTGGGGCCTTCTCCTTGGTGGAGTATCCCGCATGGTGACCGCCAGGATCCATGGCCGTATAGGACCGAGGCTCACGCAGAACTACATTGACCTCTGGAAACTGTTCCGCAAGAAGAGCTCCATCCACCACGGAACGATGTTCTGGCTGGCGCCGATGTTCAGGATCACGGGCGGGATAGGCGTTCTTCTGCTGGTTCCTCTGGTGGCGGGAAATTCCCTGATAGTCAACATGTCCTTCGCCGGGGACCTTCTGCTTGTGGTCTACTTCATGTTCTTCGGATGCCTGGGCATGGCCCTGGGTGCCGGCGATTCCGGCCATCCCTACGCGGTGATAGCGGTGAGTCGGGGGCTTTCCCAGATGTCTTCCTACGAGCTGTCCTTCTCCGCCGTGGTCCTTGTACTGGCAGCGGGACTCGGGACCCTTTCCATCAGGGAGATGGTGGCCGCCCAGCAGGGTGGCATACTCAGCTGGAACGCATTCAGGTTCCCCTTCGCAACCGCCGCGGGTCTGATTACCTTTCTGCCCATGCAGATGGCATATCCCTTCAGCATAGTGCTGGCGCCTCAGGAGATCCCCATTGGCCCGCCAACCGAGTACAGCAGCCGCTTCCTGTCGTTCATGTTCAGCGGAAGGGCCATTTTCGGTGTGGCGAAGCTGGTACTCTTCGTCAACCTCTTCTTCGGGGGGGCGGGAAGCTGGCCGGGTCTACTGGTGAAGACGTTTCTTCTCTACATGTTCCCTGTCTTCGTCAGCCCGGTCTTCCCAAGGTTCCGTACCGAGCAGAGCGTGAGGTTCCTCTGGTTCGTCCCCACCGCGCTGGCAGCCGTTGACCTTGTGAGAGTACTGATCTAGGAGGAAGAATGTACTGCAACAGGATACCCGACAGACCGGACGAGAGAAAAAGGATATGGGACCGGGTGGACGACATGGCCAGGGCCAACAGCCTCTGGGTCACCGCTTATGGGACAGGGTGCGGAGCGATAGAGTTGAGACCCCTCCACACTTCGAGGTTCGACATGGAGAGGTTCGGCATAGCCATGAGACCCACGCCCAGACAGGCGGATGTACTGATAATCTCAGGTTACCTTGCGGTGAAGACCCTCAAGAGGGTCATCCGTGTCTACGAGCAGATGCAGGACCCGAAGTACATCATCGCCCTTGGCTCCTGCACCATCAACGGCGGTATGTATTTCGACTCCTACAACACGCTGAACATTCTGGACAGGTACCTGCCCGTGGACGTTTACGTGAACGGCTGCATGCCAAGGCCTGAGGCCATTATCGACGGCTTCTCCCTGCTCATGAGAAAGATAAAGGACGGCCATGCCGACGGCTGGAAGCACTACAGGGAGAACCTGGACTTCTACAGGGAGAACCAGAAGAGCGTTATCAGCGACTGGGACCTCCCGGACTACAACTGGTAGGAACGGATATGAAGGACTGCTTGCACGGCATGCTCACAGAATCAGCGAGGGAGTGGGACGTCGTACGGGAAAGCGACGGTTACCTTCACGTAATGGTTCCCGAAGAGCGTGTGCTTGAGGTCATACTGGGCGCCAGGGGCAGGTGCGGCATGACTGTCCTTCAGCTTATCTCAGCCGTGGACAGGATGGAGACCGGGGCTTTTCAGCTGACATGGATAATGGAGGGGGACGACGACGGTTCGGTGTTCATGGTCTCCGCGTTCTACCCCAGGGAGGACTGCACCGTGCCCACTATGGGTGACCTATGGCCAGCGGCCGTTGCCTTCGAACGGGAGCTCAGGGAGATGTACGGCATCAGGTTCCCGGGCAATCCTAGGCAGGACGAGGATTTCCTCCTGGAGGGATGGAAGGAGATCCCGCCCATGAGAAGGGATTTCAACACTCTGGAATACTCCATGAGGACCTTCGGGGAACGCAGGGAAAGGAAGCATATAGATCCCAGGGAATACATCTCGGAGATGACAGGTGAGTGGGATACACCTGTCCCGATCAAGGACGGGGAAGAATGATTCCGCCGACGGACCCCGGCAGGCTGACCCACCTCTTCTTCGGCCCTCAGCATCCCGGAGTCACGGGCAACATGAGCGTCGAGATGTGGTTCGACGGTGACGAGATAACAAGGGCCATCACCCATGTGGGCTATCTGCACAGGGGTTTCGAGAAGCTGATGGAGCGCAGGCTCTGGATACAGAACTTCCCGCTGGTATGCAGGATATGCGTCCCGGAACCCGATATAAACGAGGAATGCTACGCCCTTGCGGTAGAAGCCCTGGACGGCATCGAAGTCCCCGAGAGGGCGAGGTGGATAAGGACCCTGGTCCTGGAACTGGCCAGGCTTGGCGTGAATCTCATGGCTTTCGGGGGTCAGGCCGGCACCATAGGCCTGGGTACCGGGGCCATGTGGGGCATAACCCTGCGGGATTTCGTACTGGACCTGTTCGAAGAGCTTTCCGGCGGGCGCATATACCATATGTACATAATTCCAGGCGGTG
Organism: uncultured bacterium; assembly: GCA_964639605.1. Lineage (GTDB taxonomy): Bacteria > Fermentibacterota > Fermentibacteria > Fermentibacterales > JCC-6 > Aegiribacteria. The sequence goes on from CAZXEF010000045.1 coordinate 10,373, forward strand.
TGCGGAGGGATCTCCCCGATGGTTTTGCGGACAGGGTCCTGTCGGTGCTTGAGACCATCGAAGAGAGGCTTCCCGAAATGGACAGGCTCATACTGAACAACTCCGTTTTCAAGGACCGCACGGTGGGAGTCGGTCCCGTGGACAAATCCTGGATCCGGGAGATGGGGCTGGTCGGACCGGTGGCAAGGGGAAGCGGCTCCAGGAGGGACGTGAGGAAGGACCATCCCTACGAGGCCTATTCCCTGCTTGATTTCCAGGTCGTCTCCGAGGACGGTTGCGACATCTATTCAAGGGCTCTGGTCAGGAGAAGGGAAATTGATCTGAGCATTGACCTTATCAGGCAGGTTCTCTCCTCCGTGCCTGAAGGCCCGGTTTCCGTGCCCCTTCCCAACCTCACGGAGTGGAGGATACCCTCCGGCGAGGTCTACACACGGGTGGAATCATCCAGGGGAGAATATGGATACTACGTGGTAAGCGACGGCGGTTTGAGACCGAGGCGGGTGCACGTGAGGGGTCCCTCCTACGTCCACGCGGTAACGCTCCTGGAGAGGATGCTGGTAGGGGCCAATATCGCCGATGTGTCCAACATCATGGTGAGCCTTACAACTTGCCCGCCGGAGATCGAGAGGTGACCCCGTGAAGTTCACTGACATCATCTCACCGTTCCTCGCCTGGTCCAGGGCGGCCAGGAAGGCCGACACCATTCCTTACCCGGACAGGAGGAACCCCGGTTCTGAAAGGTACCGGGGCTTTCACAGGAACGACCTTGAGAAGTGCATCGGGTGCGGCAGGTGCCACGACATTTGCCAGAACCAGGCCATAGACATGGTGCGGGTGGACGACACAGCGTTGGAGAAGGGTGATTCAGGCCTGCGTCCACTCGTGGACTACGGAAGATGCTGCTGGTGCGCCCTCTGCGTGGACGTCTGCTCCACAGGTTCCCTCTCGATGTCAAACACGTACAGCTGGAGCACCTTCAACGCGGACACCTGCGTCTATGTCCCTGGAGCCGATGCAAAGGCCTGGGATGGTTCGGAAAAGGGCTACAGACAGGACAACGAAGTACTTGGATGGGCAGGCTCCCCCAGACTCGCCATGCCCGTACTTGCCCCGGAGGAGCGTGTGAAGGACTTCAGGGAAGTGGTGGAGGGCTATTCCGCCGAAGATGCCGCGGCAGAGGCTTCCAGATGCATTCAGTGCGGGCTCTGCGTTACGGCATGCCCGGCGCACATGCATATACCTGAATATCTCAGGGCAATAGCGGAGGGGGACAACGAGAGGGCCGTTAAGCTCTTCTTCGACAACAATCCCCTGCCTGAGATGTGCGGAAGGGTCTGCACGCGGCAGTGCGAATCAGTGTGCGCCATGGGATATCAGGGCGAAGCCATCGCGATCAGGTGGCTCAAGCGGTTCGCGTGCGAGAGGTTCGAGTCACTGTCGGATGTGCTGGGTTCCGGACTGGAGCCGGAGGAAACCGGCAGGGGCAGCGTAGCCGTAATAGGAGCTGGGCCGGCGGGTCTTTCTGCGGCCTACTACTTATCCAGGATGGGATTCCAGGTCCATATGTACGAAAGAGATGATGAGGGCGGGGGAGTAGCCCAGCACGCCATCCCGGAGTACAGGCTGCCGACGGAGGGTTACGGAAGGCAGATGGACGTCTTCCGGCGCGCAGGGGTCAACTTCAATTATGGTGTCAGGATCACGGCGGACGATTTCACCAGACTCAAACGCGAACATGATGCCGTGTTCATAGCCGTCGGTCTCCAGACCAGTACGGACTTCAGGATCCCGGGCATAGAACTTCCGGGAGTGGAACATGCCCTGTATTTCCTCAGGGAGGATCCTGAGAAGGGACCGCACACGCCCGGCCGGCGGGTCCTGGTGATAGGAGGCGGCAACGTGGCCATGGACACGGCACGGACATGCAGGAGACTTGGTTGTGATGTCACCATCTCCTACCGCAGGAGGATCGTGGACATGCCAGCCGATGCGGAAGAGATAGAGGAATCCCTGGAGGAGGGTGTGCAGGTCCTTCCCCAGACCATACCCGAGAGAATAGAGAAGACCGATTCAGGTCTGCGCTACGTCTACTTCAGGGCGAAGATGGTGGATGATCCTGACGGAGGAAGGCCGAAGCCGGTCAAGGAGAGTGAAATTGAGTACGAGATACCGGCCGATACCATATTCCTTGCAATAGGCCAGTCATCGGACCTTGACTTCATCCCAGAGGAGATCTCACGCAGGATGAACATACGCTGGGGTCAGATCCAGGTGGACGGCAGTCAGCACACTGGTGTGGACAACATATATGCCGGCGGAGACATCACGCCGGGAGCCGGGGATGTAATATCAGCCGTGGCCGACGGTATGAGAGCCGCGAAGGCCATCTCCTCGGCCGTCTGACAGCTTCGAAAGAACAACTATCCGCCACCCTTTGACCGTGGCCTCATCCTCTAATATCATTAACCGGGAACCCGGACCATAATAGGGCGCTCAGCGCCGGAGGGGCAGGTTAAAATGAGATCTTTTTCGTATCCGTTCTTCGCAATGCTGGCAGTCGCCCTGCTGATCGCAGCGCCCACGGGTGTGGGCAGAGCTGCAACCGTCGACGGCAATCCCGCCGTTGAGGACAGTGGTTATCTCCCATCACAACCGATTACGGACGCGCACGGGAACGCGGTTGATATTGTCGGCGGTACGAGCAGTTCCAGTACGGCCACCGGACGGGCCAAAGGCAACTCCTATCAGGTGGATGTCAGCGTGACGCTTGAGGAGGCGGAGTTCTGGCTCAACTTCAGCACTTCTCAGACCCTCACTTACTACGTTTTTGTATGTCCCGACGAATTCGGCACCTACACGGAAGTCTACAGGGATTCCGAGTCCGTAAGCGGTACGGGAGCCGGCTGGTATTCCTCCGGTCCCATCTCCGTGAACCTGGATGAAGGCTACCACTACATCATAGCCGTATCCTGGGACGGCACACTCACGTACTACTACAACACGGGAGACTCCCAGGCAACATCATTCGGCAGCGAAACACACGGTTACGCCGTGGGCTACGATCCCCTCCCATCCAGTTTTCAGAGCACGTCCAACGACCAGGCGATCTACTACCAGAGTCTCACGACTACGACTCTGTCCCTCGACAACGCTACCTGGGGCAACATCAAGAGCCTGTTCTAGAGCACCGTCGCCGCATATGCAGAGGGGCACGGCCAAAGGCCGTGCCCCTTTTCACACGGTAACGGATCCTGCTCAGAATATGGACTTGATGGCTCCCCAGGTCTCGTTCTCAAGGGCCGTGATGGTGCCCTCCAGAATGAACGGAAGGCCCTTAAGCGCCAGAGACTGACTATCCTCTATGGGAGCCCAGGCGAAATCGTAGTACTGAATGGCGTTCCCCGTCTCCAGCTGGCCGTCGATGGTAATGGGAGGGGTCCAGGGACCGGATGCGCCTGTACCGTCCTGCTGCCAGACTATCCAGTAGGTCCCGCCGCTGAGATTGATGGCGGAGCTGAACTCGCAGGTCTGGACCATTATAGGCCTGTCGGTATTGATACCGGAGCCCGCCTGGTTGACCCTGTAGCAGTTCATGAACTCCGTGGTGGTCATGACATTCGTGAACAGGCCTCCCCAGACCAGCGTCGCGGTCTCAGGATTGCCATCATAGATCTCGATATAGACACCGACGATGCTGGACGGCGGACCCTCTCCGGTCTGGTAGCCGAGAAGCGTTATCTTGTCGATCTCCCAGTTCTGTCCGGCGGGGACCTCGAAATCATCTGCCAGTCTGATGTCGGAAGCCCACTGGCAGCCGAATCCGTTGACTACATCAGCGGGGTCCAATATTGACTCGTCAGCGCCGCCGACGCCGGTCCCGTAACTCGTGATGACAGGTCCGTTGTCCCAGAGGACGGCTTTCGGCCCGTCCCACACGGGACCAGTGTACACTGAAGTACCTTCATCGGCAGTAGCCGGGACAGAACCGTCGTCCACAATGTTTGAAGCCATCAGAGGCACCGAGACCAGAAGGACCAGAACAATCAGATACAGGTTTCTCATACCCATCACCCCTCTTCGTTATATTTGCGCAGATACCTGCGCCTGAAAAGAATTCCACAATGTGCAAGGGCTTGCCTGCCGACTCAACCGCATCAGGCCCTCGGCGCTAGAAGGATATTACGAAAATAAGGGTCGGTCGTCAACGAGATTCACGATAGCTTTCAGGGGAACGAAGGTCTGACTATATTGTTATAGAATGGGAGTGGTCGTAACCCGGGACGGAGGAACGCAGTGAATTGTGGAAAATGGCTCGTGATATCTATTGCTATCCTGTTCCCTCTATCGGCCTCCGCCGGTGAAGACGTCCCCGGAGTTCCCCACGAAATGCGGATACCTCTACCCGGTGAGATAGGACCGGATGTATGTATTGAAACTCCCGAGCTTCCTGTCTCCCCCCCCGACAATCCACAGGTCGGAGATTCATGGATATGGTGGCTCTTCACCTGGTACCCTATGCCGCCGCACTTCGAGCAGCATATGTGCACAGTCAGGGGCATGTCCGACAGGGGTTACGTCGTGGTCAGGGATGATGAGTGGCTGGTGAGCATAGACCAGAGCGACGTGGACTCGATCCTCGAACACTGGGAGAACTCCAGCGTGGGGCCCTACTCCTCACAGGGCATATACGAGATAGACAGCCTCTCCTTCGGCACTCCGCCAGACGAGCTGGACGACGATCCACGCATATACCTGATGTGGTACGATTTCGAAGTGAGTGCCGACGGGTTCTTCTTCTACTTCGACATGTACCCCGAGGGCACCTTCCCTGATTACCACAGCAACGAATGCGAGGTGCTCTACCTCAACACCATGAGTACGGGCGGTCCGTCCGGTGACTACATGCATGCCGTCATCGCCCATGAGTTCGAGCACATGATACACTGGAAATACGACGACAACGAGTCAGCGTGGGTTGACGAGGGAATGGCGGAGCTGGCCATGTGGTTCTACGGGAATCCCGACAACATATCCATGTTCAACTCCAATCCGGACAACAGCCTCACTATCTGGGACGGTGAGTGGGCCGATTACATACAGACCTACCTCTGGACACTTTATTTCTTCGAGCGATACGGAGGGCATCCGGCGGTCTTCGCAGTGGTCCACGAGCCTCAGAACTCGATGTACGGCTATGATGCCGTACTTGACGATCTCGGTTACACCGAGAACACCGACGATGTCTTCATCGACTGGTCGGTGGCGAATTTCCTGGATGATACAACCATTTCGGATGGCAGGTACGGTTATACGGGCGAGGAACTCCCACCCTTCTACCCTGCCGCCACGTTCTCCTCCTATCCGGTGGTGGAATCCAGGACCGTCAACGGCTGGGCAACTGATTACTACAGGTTCCAGAACATCCCCTTCGATGACATGTCGATCACGTTCGACGGCAACGACGGCAACATCTTCGGAGTGAGGGCACTTGTTCTGCATAATGCGGGTCCCACCGAGGTCATTGCGATGACTCTGGAGGGATCATCACAGAGCGGTTCCATGGAGGTGAATGGACTGGACCCCCAGGACCAGGTGATACTCGTGGTGGCAAGCGTATCCAGCGGGGGAGGACCGGACTACCAGTTCACCTCCGGGGACGCCCTGGGCATCACGGAAGACCCTGATCCACCGGCCGGGGAGCTCATTCTCGTGGCTTCACCGAATCCCTTCTCCAGATCCGTCAGCATAGAGCTTCGCTGGGAAGGCGAACCGGCGGGTATCCTTCAAGGGGGTATTTACGACATCAACGGCAGGCTGGTGAGGGAACTGGACCCCGTTATTGCATCCGACAGCTCGGCCTGGATGCAATGGAACGGAGATGCCCAGGACGGAAAAGAGGTCTCCTCGGGTATCTACTTCGCGGTGGCCAGGTCAGGCGAGGCTGCCTGTACCGTCCCCCTCCTGCTTCTCCCCTGACCTGCGGGGTCGTACGTAACTTCTGGCCACTTCATAGACTAAGATACCTGAAATAAATATCACAAAATGGTATTGAATAAGAATTAGTATCAGGTTATTCGACTATTAGGGAAGCTCAGGCTCTCTGCCGGAGGCCACGGCATCCAGCCCGGTGGCCAGTATCATCATATCCTCAAGCAGCGGTTCAAGGTCCTCAGGCATCACGTATCTGCCCCCCGAATCCATAACGTCCATGTGGCCAGGAGCGATGTGCACATTAGCGGAGGACCAGTCAACGCTCATCCTTCCCAATCTGTTACCCCAGCGGGAAAGGAACCAGTATATCGGAGCCAGAACCAATCTGGCCCCCTCCCCGGAACTTTCGATCCGATCGGCGAACTCGGGTTTCGCGTATCTTATGGGAAAAGTATCGTCGAACTCCGGATCACCGGTAGCGAAGCGCCGGACCTCGTCGCCAGGATAGCCCGGAGGTTCCGTCCGAAGGTAGAAGACGCTATCGTTGATCTCCACCTCTATGGCGTAATCGTCATCAGGCCTTATCTCTATGTCCCTGCCCCGGTACTTCGTATCAATGTAACCCTGGGAGCCCTTGTACTCAGCCCCCTCGTGTTTCCAGCTGTGCTTGGCGGCAAGTTCCGCCAGAGCCTTCTTGGATTCCCTTCCCCTGCCCATCCTGGATGAAAGCGTGGACCTGAGAGCGAACCATGCCGGTATAAGGACCACGAAGGGCACAATCAGGAACGGTCCCACGGTGGACCATGCGTCGTCGATCTCCTTTGCTCCTTTTCCAGAGAAGACACCGATGAGGGTAACCACCACCGCTATGGCCAGGAATACCCAGATCAACGGCAAGAAGTTTCTTATGGATCTACGGGCTTTTTCAGGCGCGTGCCTCACTTTCCATGATGTCAGGAACTCCTTTTCCTCCTCCTCATCCCTCCGGCGCCTCTCCATTCTCAGCTGATGAATGTTCTTGCCCTCAAGACCCACGAACCACTCTACAGCGGTCTTGACGGGATGGAGCCGGGTCCAGACATCATCCGGAACGTAAACCTCCGATGAGCAGTACTTGCATTCCATTATCCTGTCGCTGCCGGATGACACGGATAGTGCGCCTGCACACTGGGGGCAGGACATCACTATCGGCCGGGGAGCGGTCTCATCCATCTTCAGTG
>CAZXEF010000046.1:0-17492 GCA_964639605.1 uncultured bacterium
CAGTACGCGTTTCTGCCGGGGCTGCTCTTAGGAAGAACAGTCCTGCAGGCGACATGGTTGTTCTTCACGCCGAGCAGTACGCGTTTCTGCCGGGGCTGCTCTTAGGAAGAACAGTCCTGCAGGCGACATAGCCGAGCAGGCAGGATATGACAATCTGCACAATTCGCATCTAAGAACCGGTCTTCGATCTCAGAAGTTGCCGGTATGCTTCTTCTTTACCCCTGTGGCCAGAGAACTGACGTTGAAAAGCTTCCACGCTCCGTCAGCGTTCTTTCTAAGGTGTACCGGTGAAGGCAGGTCCTTGCCCCCGCTCTGGATGAAGACCTTCGATTCGCTCTCTCCCATATCGGACTGTTCCAGTATCCTGATCGGATGGCCGTAGTCGTACCTGTAACCGTTCTCGGGGGTACCTCCGAGGTAGGACTTCGCAGCATTGCCATCGTTGTTTGCGAAATACTCCAGGAAGGCGTCCCGTCCCGGCGACCCGTCATCGTTGAGGTAATGGTCCGGCAGTGTCAGGGCCACCATCCTGCCCCCCTCGTCAGGATCCTTCATGTACTCGATAACACTTATGAGGAATGCCCTTACGGCACCTTCCTCGGTCAATGCCCATTCGCTATCCCACTTCTCCCTGAATTCGTTGAAGTCCATATCAATCCCCTCATAGCTTCCGATAATTGCTGCCGGACAATACTGGAACGAATATACAATCAAACCGGAGCCGGGAGCGACAGCGTTAAATTGACATGCCCGATCACCAGGACTAATGTACAGTCGAGTAAATGAGACTATGTCCACATCAGAGAGGGGAACACAGTGTTAAGGCGAAATCCCGTTCAGAACTTCGTGAGGAATCTGGTGAGACTCCTGATCCTGATCCCACTATGGCTTCTTCTCGTATTGCCGAGCGTGTCGGACTGGGAATCGGAGCTGGACCTCCTGTTCCTCTGGATATGCGTCAAGACCATCTTCCTGCTCTGGTTCGCCAACGTGTTCGCAAAGATGTTCTTCGTCATTCCCGAATGGGAGAGGATCGTGCTTCTCCGGCTGGGCAAGTCGGTGGGCGCCAGGGGTCCCGGCCTGATAGTGGTCCCCCCGTTCATCTACTCCAACGCAAGCACTGTGGACGTCCGGATAACCACCTACGAAGTGAAGGCCACGAAGACCCTCACCCAGGACAACATACCCATCGATGTCACGGCCGCCATCGAGATGAAGGTGGAGGATCCGGAGAAGGCGGCAATCCGCGTGCAGAACTACTGGAAGACCACGGAGTGGGCGTCGATGGAGGCTCTCAAGAGCACCATTGGCAGCAACGAGCTCCGTCTGCTCCTGAGTGAGACGGACCGCATCGCCGAGGACCTGAAGAAGATCATAGACGCCGCCGCCATGGACTATGGTGTGGACGTGAGAGCGGTACGGATAACCGATGTGGGCACTCCTCCTACGCTGGTAGAGGAGCTTGCCGTTATCGCAAGGGCGGAGAGGTCGGCGAAGGCGAAGAAGATAGAGGCCAGGGCGGAGGAGAACGTGGCCATGTCACTCATCAAGGCAAGCAGGATCCTGGCTGAAGAGCCCGATGCAATGGCGCTCAGGCAGATACAGGCCTTGCTGGACATCTCCAAGGAGGAGAGCTCCATGGTCATCATCTACCCCATGAACAGCTTCATGGGACAACAGATAGCGGCAGCCACCGCCGGCAATCAGCAGAGAATGCAGTCGGTCGATCCTTCCTATGGGGAACCGGAAGAGACCCGGTAGAGACGGGGACTTCCATTGTTCTCCCTTCTGCAGGGAGAGAAGTGGCGGTGTTTAACGGTTCTTCACATACTTCTCCAGCCACTCCTGGGTCTCCCATAGAACGTGCAGGATGGACTCCCTGGCCCTGTAGCTGTGGCTCTCGAGGGGCAGCATCACCAGCCGGGCGGTGCCGCCCAGACCGCTCAGTGCGGCGTAGAACCTCTCGCTCTGCATTGGGAATGTTCCCGCGTTGTCGTCCGCCTGGCCGTGTATCAGCAGTATCGGCTCGTTGATCAGGTCGGCGCTCATGAAAGGCGACATTTCGATGTACACCTCCTTGGCCTCCCAGAGGGTCCTGTCCTCCGACTGGAAGCCGAAGGGGGTCAGGGTCCTGTTGTAGGCCCCGGTCCTTGCCAGTCCCGCGGCGAAGAGGTCCGAATGCGCGAGGAGGTTCGCGGTCATGAAAGCGCCGTACGAATGGCCCCCTACGGCTATCCTCTCCGGGTCCGCCACACCCCTCCGCACGACTTCGTCCACAGCAGCCTCGGCACTCATGACCAGCTGCCGGACGAATGTGTCGTTTGGTTCCTCGTCCCCCTCCCCTACAATGGGCATCGCCGGATTATCGAGGACCGCGTACCCCTGGGTAAGCCATATCACAGGTGACCACCAGCCTATGTAATCGAAGGTGAAGGGTGAGCCGGACACCTGGCCTGCTGCATCAGCGGACCTGAACTCCTGGGGGTAGGCCCACATCACCATCGGGAGGGGTCCGTCATCTGCGCTGTACCCCGGGGGAAGGTATAAAGTGGCGGAGAGCTCGACGCCGTCCTCCCTGGAGTAGGTGATGAGTTCCTTGGTCATGCCGCTGAACATTGTAAGGGGATTCGAGCGGAACGTTACCTGAACCTCGCTACCGTCCGTGAAGTCACGTATGAAGTAGTCGGGGTAGTCATCCGGCGATTCCCGGGTGAAGAGAAGTCTTGTGCACTCCTCGTCTATGAATCCCCTGGGCACCTCGTAACAGGGCGGGCTGGAGTGGAAGAGCCTCTCTGTGCCCATCGTGCTCAGGTGCAGCCTGTCCAGGAAGGGTCTGTCCCCCTCCGGTGAAGCACCTTCACTCTGGAGGTAGATGGACGCACCGTCCGGGGAAATAACCAGTACTTCCTTGCCCCTGCTGTTCGGGCTCGTGATCGGTGTTCCAGGGTCGCCGTACCTGTCCTCCCAGGACTGGTCGAAGAGCAGCACCGGGCTGGAATGAGGATCTCCCGGCCTGACCCACCATGACTTCCAGTTCCTGGTGGGCCACCACCATCCGCTGATGATCGCCAGTGTGTCGCTGCTCCACTGCACGCCGCTGAACCTGTTGTCCAGGTCCATCAGGACCTCGGGATCACTATCGAATGGGGCCTGCAGCATGAATACCCTGTCCCTCAGCTCAGCCTCAGCTCCGGCGTCCCCTCCGTCCAGGGCCTCCACCCAGCAGAGGGTGGCGTCGGCGTCGCTCCTCCAGCTGATGCTCCTGGGTCCCTGGAAGGTGCTCCCTGTGGCAATGGGAATGTCATCCCTCACCGGGAAATCCGCAACTCTGTATACGGATACGGGTCTGCTTTCAATGTCCCAGATATCCACAGTCTCGGCAAACCTGCCTGCGGTCACGATATGGGAGAAGGGTCTTTTAAGTCTCGAGACGAGGAGGTACAGTCCGTCGGGGGAAGGCGAGAAGTACCATATCATCCCCGGTTCCCCCAGCTCCTCCATGGTCCCGTCCAGACGGACCAGCGTGAGACTGGATGTCATGTAGTACTCGAACAGGTCCTCCTGGTAGGGATTCTCCAGGAGATCCTGGTAGGTCCTGACAGGCGCCTGGCCGTCCCCGGTCTCCTGTATCACCGGCCCCGAGGGCACAGGGTCCTCCACCGGAGGCGCCCCTCGGTCCGGGGGGGCAGTGCAGCAGACGATACCGGACCCATCGGGCAGCCATTCGGGGAACTCGTTCGCTGACAGGCTGACCACGGGTCCGGTGAGCATCCTTGCATGGGCGGACTCCGCGTCGATCACCCACAGTTCCACACCCTCAGGAGTTTCGTTCGTGAAGAGGACCTTTGTTCCGTCCGGAGACCAGGTTACACGGAGGATGAGGAGATCCGGGGGAAGACCGGTCACGCCCACAGTCTCCATCTGGGGATATCTCATCATGGAAAGCCCAACGTACCGCCCGCTCCTGGTGGGTGCCAGGGTGCGCGGGCTGAAACGCATTCCGGCCAGGCGAAGCTCCTCCATTGCCAGCTCTTCTATGGAGGGATTCTGCCTTGGCGTTATCATCAGCCAGCTGTTCCTGTCCGGGGATACGCTGGCCCAGGGCGCCCACTGCACATCCACGATATCGACAAGCGTCCGGTCAGGCTCCATGTAGCGGGGTTCTTCCGTCCCCTGCAGGACCATGAAAGCTATCAGCAGGAGTAACATTATCCGACACCTTTCCAGGTTGCACAAGTCCAGAATTACAGGAATATCTATACGAATGAATATAGGGATTCAATTGCGAATCGGCTCCACAGGGGCCGGCTGAGGGTGCATGGACGGCACATCCCTTTGTAATTATAGAATGGATATAATGGTAACCTTATATGAGATAACGGTTTGTACTAACATTTATAAGATTCGGAAGGTAATATTATGAGGATGCTTCCTTTGATCCTTCTGGTTCTCTGTTTCACGGTCTCTGCAGAATGGGTCGAGTTCGGGGTTGAAGGTACCGACCATGCCACCTTTACCGTAGTTGAATCCACTCCCTACGGAATGATCATCGATGTCACGGTCCCGGGTATCCAGCTGACGCCCGTGACCGACGGCGGCATGGATTTCACCCGCCTGAACGTACCCGGAGCTACAATGTCCGCCCTTGACGCCGGCTGTCCACAGCTTCCGAAGCTATCGTTCCTGGCGGCCCTCCCTCCGAACCCGTCGGTCACCATGGAGGTGGAGTACAGCAGAGAGGTGGAGGTTGGAGTCCTGACGCCATACCCCATGCAGCCAATACAGCTGGACAATGCCACCGAACCTCCTCCCTTCACCTACAGCCCCTGGGCCTACGCCGCCGGATCATATCCTTCTGAACCCGCTGAATGCAAGGTCGACGGGAGGCTCCGGGGGGTCACGGTGGGCCGCTTCGCCATCAACCCGATCCGATGGGACGCGGAGACGGGCATTCTGTCGGTCTCTCCAAGCATGAGGATCAGGATCGACTTCGGTGGAACCGTAAGCGTCGATGAGAGGCTCTTTTCGAGGTTCTTCCTTCCCACCTACCGGCAGGTGCTGGTGAACGCCGATGTCCTGGGCCGGCCGAACCCTGTTTCCAGTGCGCGGGTATCGGGCCCGATCTATGCCCGTAATTCGAGGGAGGCCAGGGAGATCGATGCGGCGGACCTCCTGATACTGGCGGGAGATGATTTCGTTGACACGATGATGGACGAATTCCTGAACGCCAAGTACCAGCAGGGTTACCTGACGGCAGTGGTGGCGGCAGGCACATGGAGCTACACGGAGATCAAGGCCTACATCCAGAACGCCTACGACAACTGGACGGTGCCCCCCTCCTTCGTACTGCTGGTTGGGGACGGTCCCGAGCTCACGGCCTACAACGCCCCCACGGGAATGTGGAGCGACAACAGGTACGTGTGCGTGGACGGAACCGATTACATGGCGGACATCTACCACGGCAGGTTCGCGACTCCCACCGACTTCTATCCCAATATCGAGGAAAAACAGCTCAGGTGGCAGTTCGACCCCATAATGGATGCTGACTTCTGGAACAACGTGCTCTGCGCCGGGATGCTCCAGACCTACGGAGGGAACACCTCGGCCCGCTGGTTCCTCTACACCTGCGAGACCGTCCATGACACCTACGAGGACATCTATGGCAAGACCGCCGCAAGGGTCTACGTCACCGACGCCACGGTGTCACCGCCCTACTACTACAATCCCGACCTTCCCTCCAACGGCGAGATGATACCGTCGGAGATAACCTACGACGGCACCAAGCAGGACATCATAGACTCCATAAACGAAGGAGTCTTCATAGTCCAGCACAGGGACCACGGAAGCGTCAGCGGCTGGGCGGATCCGCCCTTCTATACCTCCGACCTCACCCAGCTGACCAACGGTGAGAAAGCGCCAATCGTGTTCAGCTTCAACTGCCTCACCGGTCAGTTCCATCAGAACCTGTGCTTCGCCGAGTCCTTCGCCAGGATGGAGGGCGGCGCCACGGCCGTCATAGCTGCCTGCGCATCCTCCTACAGCTACTTCAACGACTACATTATCTTCGGTTGCTACATGAGCTTCAACGATGAATACGTCTCGCCCCCCTTCAGCTACACGAATCCCTCCGGCGGCTACCTTGCCGGCCAGATGATGATGAACGGCAAGCTCGAGATGCAGGCGGCAGCACCCTTCAACCCCTATTCCACCGGCTGGGAGTATTACGCGGAGCTTGAATGGGACCTCTTCCTGGTCTTCGGAGACCCCACCATGGACATGAGGACGGAAATCCCCGTTCAGCTTGACGTCACTCCGCCGTACTACCTTTCCCCGGGTGCCACCGAGGCGCTTTTCCAGGTTTCCATGCCTGACAGGGGTCCGGTGGAAGGGGCTCTGGTCTGCCTCAGGCATGAGACCGACAGCCTCTACGCCACGGGACTTACTGATTCGCTCGGGATGGTGACACTTCAGTTCGAGCCTATAAGCGAGATAAGCGATATCCAGTGGATGGTCACGGCCCACAACGGTTACCCGGAGACAGGCACCATCAACTACGTGGGCATAGGCCAGGAGCCCGATGCAATGGTATCCAGCGTCGGCATGCCGTTCCCGAATCCCGGCCGGCTGGTGAGCTTCCCGGTCACTCTTTCAGAGGCGGGCAGTTTCCAGCTCACCATCTTCGACATCTCGGGGAGGGCGGTCGAGACCCTGCACAGCGGAGAGCTGGAGGCCGGTCCACACACTTTCACCTGGAGCGGTACAAGCAACGGCACTCCTTCTCCCGCCGGCATCTACATGGCGAGGATCGTCATGCCCGGAGGCGGGCTCTCGACCCGCAGGATAGTGCTGCTCGACTGAGGGCATCCTCGAACGGTCAGTAAGATCTCCTCGAGCGTATCCAATGAACCCGCTCCGCTGACGCGGAGCGGGTTTATTTGCTTCACGGAGCGGTCCTAACCATGACATTACGCCGAACCTTTCTTATACTAAACACATGATTACCGGATACGACCCTGCAAAGCGGGAGCTGTCCATGGGAATAGGCGATCTCATCGACCTTGGAAGGCTTCCTGACAGTCTTGTGCCATCGGACAATCCCCTCAGTATCCATGAGAGACAGAGGGCCCACGCAGCCCATCAGAGGAAGATGGGAAGGTCCGGCTGGGAGAGGGAGGTCCCCGTAGGCTGCCGATTCCAGGCCGGGGGGGTTACTTTCAATGTAAGCGGCAGGCTGGACCTGCTGCGAGAATCCGAAGGTATCCTGGAGGTCCTGGAGATCAAGACCTTGAAGGGTGAACCGGAATTCACTGATCCCGTGGAGGACAGAAGCGGGAACGCCCTTCAGCTTTACTTCTATTCACTGGCCCTGGCCGAAGCCCGGGAACTGCCACTCGAGAGTATTCGGCCCGGCCTGGTCTACCTTTCGCTGGGCAGGCGAAAGACCGGGGTGAGAAGCTTCCCCCTGGACCTCTGCGACGAAAGGCTCGAGGCCCTCTGGCTGGAACTCCTTGAAGAGACCGCCCGGATGCTCACGGACGAGGATGAGAGGAAGGAACGACAGGTCCGGGCTCTCGAGGATTTCACTTTCCCCTACGATTGCATGAGACCCGGCCAGGCTTTGATGATGGAGGAAGTACAGCGCTGTGTCCAGGATTCAGGGTACCTGATGATGCAGGCTCCGACCGGAACGGGAAAGACTGCGGCCATACTCTCCGGCGCCCTCCGAAGCGCACTGCCGGAGAGGCTCACAGTCTTCTTCCTCACGGCAAAGAACACCCACAAGCTCATAGTCTCCGAGACACTGGGGCTGATAATCGCCAGAGGGGTCCCACTGAGGGCTGTATTCATCGCGGCAAGGGCTTCGGTGTGCCACATGGGCAGGGACAGGTGTCTCCCCCATGACTGTCCCTACGCGGTTGAATTCGGGAAGAGGGTCAGGGAGTCGGGAGTGATGAGGGACCTGCTTGGACTCGGGGTCATCAAGACCGCTGACCTTAAGGCCGCGGCGGCCGGGGCAGGCGTGTGCGCCTTCGAGCTGGGACTCTGTCTCTCGACCAGGTGCGATCTGGTGGTCTGCGACTACAATTACGCCTTCGACCCGCATGTATTCCTCAAGAGGTTCTTCCTCCAGCGGAGTACCTCCTCTCAATGCTGCCTTCTCATCGACGAGGCCGCCAACCTTCCATCCAGGGCCAGGGACTACTACTCGCCCGAAGTTAGACTGAGCTGGGTGGAGGAACTCCTCGGCCACCCGGCTGTCACATCCGTATGGAAAAGGCTTCTTGGTCCATGGACGGAGTGTTTCAGGGAATGGTCCTCCCTGCTCATGAACAGCGGGGAGTACGAGATGGAACTGCCGTCGGGAACCGTCCTGCCCTCGGGTGTCGACGGATGGCTGGAACTCATAGGCGAGCTGCTGGAACCCCCGAGGTCCATGAGCGACCTGGTCCGGTCCGTGGTCGATTTCTCCAGGATAGACCCTGAGGACGACCTCTACCACCTTCTGTTGAGGAGCGAAGGCAACGACCTGGTCCTGCAGTGGTTCTGCACAGACCCGTCGGGATTCATCGCGGAAAGGCTGGAGAGCTGTCACAGCAGGGTGGCCTTCTCGGCGACCCTCACCCCCCTCGACCACTTCCGTCGCCTCCTTGGCTTCCCGCAGGAGCGGACAAGGTCCGAAGTAATTCCATACCCCTTTCCCAGGGAGAACCTGGGAGTCTGGATATGTTCAGACATAGACACCAGGTACAGGTACAGGGAGAAGAATGCCCGGAGGCTGGCGGAAAGGATTATCAGCATCCATGCATCCGCAAAGGGCTCATGGATAGTGTTCTTCCCATCGTACTCCTATCTGGACAGCATTGCGGAACTGCTTCGCCACATGGAGGCCCCCCTGCTGGTACAGACTCCGGAGATGGGGACGCTGGAGAGGCTGGATTTCATCTCGGGGATAGAGGGGGATGACAACATAGTGCTGGCAGTATCAGGAGGCATCTTCTCCGAGGGCATCGATATCAGGTCCCCAAGGCTCCGGGGCGCCATTGTCGTGGGTCCCTCGCTTCCCGGCGTGGACCTGCGGTCGGGGCTCCTGGCAAGCAGCTTCGAAGGTCGAGGGCTGAACGGGTTCCATCATACCTGGGTCATACCGGGAATGATCAGGGTCATCCAGGCGGCGGGAAGGCTGATCAGGGATAAAAGTCAGCGGAGGGTCCTTGTGCTCGTGGGCAGGAGATTCACTATGCAGCCGTATTTCGGGCTCCTGCCCGAGCACTGGTTCAGCGATGGTTCCATACGGATACTGACCGGAAACACGGGCGAGATAAGTGACCTGCTGTCATATGCAAATGAGGGCGGAGCTTCTGCTCCGCCCTCATGAACGACAAGAACAAGACCTACTGGGTTATGCTCTCGTTGACCTCTTCGAGGGTCTCGGTTGCCTCCTGAAGGGTTTCCTCAGCCTCGGTCACGGTTTCCTCGACCACGGTCTGGGTCTCTTCCATGATGGCCTGGGTACTCTCGAGTACCTCCCCGGCCTGGTTCATGGCTTCCTCAGCGGCCTCCTGAGCCTCCTCAGCGGTCGCTTCGGCCTGCTCAACTATCTGCTGGGCCTCGGTTATTGCATCAGCGGCAGCCTCCTGGGCGTCCGCAGCGGCATCCTGGGCGGCCTCGATAGCTTCATCGGTTGTCTCAGGCACAACGGTGGTTTCCTCGGCCTGGTCACCGCATCCGGCGGCGAGCACCAGGAGGAAGGCTGTCATGATCCCTGATACGAGATACTTCACGTTGACTCCTTTCGGGATTTCCATTTGATGAATGTGAAAAGAAATGATGAGTTCTGGTTTTTTTGCACACGAGCTGGATACATAAAGCAATCTACCCTGCATGTCAAGCACATACGAACAATACAGGATCAGGATTCCGAGCTGTCCTGAAGGCCCCGGGGATGTATCAGTGTCTTAGTGACGGTGACCGGCTCACTGTCCGTCCGGTCCGGTCATGGTCCGAACTCAAGGGTCATCAGAGCGGGATCTGCCTTTTCGGTCATGGGTAAGGAATGGCCTGTGTTTCAGCCGAACAGTGACAGTATCCTGGATGTGTTGCTGAAATGCACCTTTGCGACCTTGTAGAGAATATCAGACCCGTACCTGTCCACGAACTTCCGGGCCACCGAGTCAGTAGTCCGACCGGAGCCGGGCATGGCCCGGATCCCGTACTCTTCCGACAGCTGTTCAAGACCTTTCATGTATGCCTCCCTGGCAAGTATGGAGGCGGCGGCCACAGCCGGGTCGGATTCGCCCCTCTCCCTCAGCTCCAGGATGTAATCGCCCCTCGGGAGCATATGAGCGATCCTGTTCTCGCTGCAGAACCTGTCGATGATCACCCTGTCCGGCATGAAAGTCATTCCTGTCAGTTCTGTGATGGCCTCCGCGTGGCAGAGTGCAAGAAGGTCCAGGCTGTTCCTCCCTTTGCGGTTCAGCTGGTCCAATCGTTTGTTGTACTCCAGAGGCGTGAGGGAAACAACGGAGAAACGCCCGGCAGCCGTCCGCCTGATCCCTTCTGCCAAGCTCCTCAGGGTCCTGTCGGCCAGAGTCTTCGAGTCCCTTACGCCGATCCGCAGGAATTCCCGAGCAAGGGGTTGGTCCACGTTCACTGCCGCCACCGTCAACGGACCCATATAATCGCCCTTACCGGCCTCATCCGTTCCTATCCAGCTTCCGGTCAAGGATGAGACCTCATCCGTTCCTATCCAGCTTCCAGTCAAGGATGAGACCTCATCCGTTCCTATCCAGCTTCCGGTCAAGGATGAGACCTCATCCGCAACTGATCCGTCATCCGATGAAGAACCCTCTGCGAGTATTCCCCGGATCCTGTCCGCCAGTCGGCGATCGCCGCCGGCAGGGATCACCGAGAAACCCTTCTTCCTGGAATAGTAGAAGCTTATGCCACAGGTTATCTCACCGTCGCTGAACTCAACCCGGATCCCATTTGAGAGCTCCCTGCTGGAGCTGGTCAGGATTCCCCTCAGGGCCAGCTCATCACTGGCCCGTTCCACCATCTTCCCGAGATCATTGCCCTCGCTCACTGGTTTTCCAGGCTGTATACCTCGAAGCCGGGATTCTCCACTTCTATGGGAGGACCCACCGTATAATCCTCAAGCACGCAAACGATCTCGCCTATCACAATGGCGCTCCGCATAAGCACCGGCATGTGCCGCTCGTCGTCCGTGAGCCATACCCAGATCTCCCCCTGCTGATCGAAGATGCCCTGGGACTGGAGGCCGGGCTGGACCATGATACAGTCGAAATCGCCTGCAGGGACCCGAATGTGATCCCTTTCCAGGACGGTCACCTCGAGCGGGTAGTTCTCATTGTCGATGTGGCTGTCGATGCAGTAGGTCTCCCCCAGTTCCAGGGGAAGTGTCCTTGCGAAGTAAAGGGAGCTGAGAACATCAAGGGCGTGGGGGGGGATCTCCATCTGCCTCAGGGAGGAGTCCCGCTCCTCAGGGTAGTAAACCATCCCGGCGTCCTGATCGAAGAGCACCTCCTCGCTGTAATTGAAATCACCCTCGTGGAGGTCCTTGAAGAACCTCAGAGTGTGGAGCTGGACTATGTCCAGCAGGGCCTCGTTCACGTCATTGACCTCGAAGAAGGTGCTGAAGGCGGGATTGGACCTTGCAGTGGCAGTTATCCTGTAAGCCATCAGACCCTGGTGCTGCTCCGGTCCCGTGATCGCCAGAACAGCCGTCCCGGCCTTGATTATGCCGTACTCCACACTGAACTCCAGCCTCTCTCCGGGGCCGAAGGCGCAGTTCTCGACGTAGCGCGGAGCGTAGCATTCATCCGACCCCCCGGTATCCAGGGAATCGGCCATGAAAAGGCTGAGGATAATCAGGAAATGGACCATGCGCTACCTGCTTTCCTTTGTTACTGATGATACCTGAGAAACGGGATTCTGTTCCCCCGAGGCGATGAACGCCAGCAGATCCTCCCATTTGCGTCTAACTGCCGCGAAACTGTATTCGTCCACACACAGCTTCCTGCCCTTCCTTCCCATCCTCTCCGCCAGTGACGGGCTCCTGAGCAGCAATCCGGCCTGGGAAGCCAGCTGCCTGTGGTTTCCAGGAGAATGCAGAAGGCCGGTCTCGCCATCCTCAACCAGATCGAGCAACCCGTTCGTCGCCGCCGCAAGGAGAGGCAGCCCTGAACTCATCATCTCCATACCGGCTCTTGAGACTACCTCGCTGCCAAGGCTGGTCACTACTCCTATCGAGCCCCTGGAGATGATCTCGACGGGATCTTCCACTCTCCCGGTCACTGTCACCCTGTCCGCTACACCCAGCTCATCGGCGAAGACCATCAGCTCCTCCGTCGACTGCTGGCTGGGAGGTCCGGCTATGATGGCGGTGACGTTCCCCGGCAGCAGACCAAGGGCCTTTATCAGCGTCCTGTGACCCTTCATCGGGCTCAGCCTTCCCAGGGAGACCAGCACCTGCTCTCCAGTGGAGGGAGGAAGTCTGTAATCGAACCTGTCAGTATCGACCGGGTGAGGGACCACTGCGACGGGACCCTGTCTTTCCCCGTAGTAGCCCCTTTCCACCATGAAGGGAGATGGAAACACCACGAGGTCGGTGCGGCGGTCCACGAAACTCCATGTCCTTCCGGACCTGGGCTTCCTGATGTCGCACCTGATACGCACCAGTGGAGGTCCTGCAGCCACCATGGCACAGGCGGTCTGGCCGTCGGCCCTTGTTGTACAGATGACATCGGGGGCATACCGGCGCACCAGCCTCCTGAACGAGAGTAATCCCTTTACAAGGGAGACCTTCCTCAAATCCGGCCCGGAAGTGTCGAGTCCCATCTCGCCTGCGCGAGCGCTGACCGGTCCGCCGGGAGGTGCCTGGACCAGCACCTGATGACCTCCTTCGCCCATCATCCTTGCAAGAGCCAGACCTCCATCGGCGGAGGCGTCCACGCCGAAGCAGTTGATTGTTACAAGTATTCTCAATTGTCTCCAGAGTTTTCTCGGTATTGCGATCCCTTGTATGTTCGACCGGCACTGCTGCAATATAAGAAGGAAAGGGGGTCCCATGAACAGCTTCTCACCCTCGGCGAGGATGAAGGCCGTGGTCATGCCTCCCATAGCGCGGATAATGAAGAGGATATCCGGGCTCCGCCGGGAGGGCGGGACAGTTTACAGCATGGCTCAGGCAGTACCCTGGTATTCGCCTCCCGAACGCGTTCTCTCAGAACTGTCGACAATGCTCGGTGACCCGCCCCTTCACAGGTACAGTCCCGACCCGGGCTTCATGACAGCAAGGACGGCTGTGGCGGACGATTTCCTTGGGAGAAGGGGTATCAGGCTGGATCCGTCCTCGGAGCTCCATCTGACCTGCGGCGCCAGCCAGGCTTTTCTGAGCGCCCTTCTTTCGGTGACCTCAGCCGGTGACAGGGTAGCCGTGATCGAGCCCTACTATTTCGATCACGTCTTCGCCATCCAGTTCAGCGACCTTGAGCTCGTTTCGATACCGATGGCCGAAGCGGACGGGGGCTGGGCCCTCCCGATGGACGACCTCAGAAGGATCATGGGCAGCCTGAAGGCACTGGTCATAGTCAACCCGGGGAATCCCACGGGGACTGTGATCCCGGACGGTCTTATGATGGAACTGGCTGAGCTGACGTACGAGAAGGGCACGTTCCTCATCATCGACGAGACCTACGAGAGATTCGTCTACACCGTTGACCGATGGCATCCCTGGATGGACGGCAGGCCCGGGAACGTCCTCACGCTGGGAAGCTTCTCCAAGAGCCTGGGAATGCCGGGATGGAGGCTGGGATACCTCTTCGGGCCCGAGGCACTTCTGAAGCATGCGCTGAAAGTGCAGGACTCAGTGGTGATCTGTCCCCCCGCACCCTCGCAGTACCTGCTTGAACTGGTCATTGGAGAACTGGAATGGATAGAGGAGATGTCCATGGGGGTAAGGACCCGTCTGCATCGCTGCAGGTCTGCCCTGTCCGGTAACGGGCAGCTGCACTGGAGAGATGCAGGGGGAGCTTTCTTCACCCTTGCCGCCTACGAGGGGAGCATGAGTTCCGAGGAAGCTGCCATGCACCTTCTGGACAATTACGGGATAGGCACCATACCAGGCTCCGCTTTCGGGCCCGCAGGAGAAAAGCACCTCAGGATCAGCTTTGGATGCCTTTCCCCGGAAGAACTGGACCCGGCGATGGAGATGCTGTCACAGGTCTCGTTCCCCCGCTGATCTGATCATCCTGCGGTAGCTCCGCCTGGCCTCCATCATGAAGCCGTCGAACCTTCCGTCCCTGAAATCAGGGAAGCTGTGATCCGGTGCGGTGAAGGAACCATGGCCGTACCGCAGACAGGTGTGTGCCCATACCCCGTTTCCCATGTAGATCTTGTCCGGGGCTTCCTTGAACGAGGCCAGGACCAGCTTCCCGTAATCCAGGTAGCCGGGATCGATGTTTACCTTCCTGCTCCCGTCCTCCTGTGAAAGGTCCAGCTCCATCCTGTAACAGGACAGCTTCCACGCGGGCAGCAGCGAAGGGTCAACGGTCCGCCGGAAGCAGAACCAGACACGCTCGAGGCACTCCCCCATCTCACCACGGTAGTAATCGGACCTGTCGAAGGGAAAGGGCTCACTGTACAGGGCCACCTCACCGAACTCCTCCTCCAGGGCTGCCCTGGCTGTCACCAGAACATCCGCATCCGAGTAGATAACGCTTGCCACGGGCATGACAGGAAGCGTTTCTACCGGACCAGGCATGATCTCCTCCACTCCGTCTCCGCTTCCAGGGCTACACTGCGGCTGATGCCGAAATTCTCCTCCATCATGAGGGGATAGCGATCCCTCAGTTTCTCGTTGCTGCTGTCCCCGCCGTCGATCCTTCGAAGGTTCATGTTGTGGGCCGATATCCTCTGCCGGTCCATCCTGAGGTTAGCGTGCAGGCTGTTCATGCCCGTAGCCTCGAAGGAGTCCTGCCAGTGAAGGACGAACTCCTTCCTGCCGACGGGAGCCATCCGCACTCTGTAGCGCCATGTCCTGCTTCCGCCTTCAATGGTGAAGAGGTCGTAGGAATCTCCGGTGGAGGGCTCCCATACCAGTCTCTGCCCGTCGATCTCAGCCCTGGCTCCAAGCCCCCGGCGGATCCTGACAGGCACCGGCACCAGGTATCCCGGGTCCGCCAGGTACCTCTCACCGTCGGAGGTAAGCACCGACAGGGCGCAGTGTATGTTCATTCCATGGTTCATGTCAGCCATCACCGGGAAGCACCGGAAGCCGGCGAAGCTCAGTACCGCACCCAGTGTGTCGGTCAGGGAAAAACACGTGCCCCCGGTCCCGTCCTCTATATGCTGCCTGATCACGACATCCGGCGATCTCAGCCTTCTTTCACGGGGGATCCCTCTGGCTTTGACGAGGAACTTGGTGAGGTTCTCCCATGGAATCCGCGAGAACTCGTCCACTATCCGGGAGAGGCTGAGGACATCCGTTCTACCCGGCAGCAGACCGAAATGGTCCAGGAACATCCTGGCGGCATTCTCCGAGGCTGTAAGATGTTCCACTCGGCGTATCCCCTTTCCTTATTGTATCTTTGAACCATCGCAGCTGCATGTCGCGGGAGGTGTGAGAGTTTAATGCAACAGATCCGTTTTCGCAAGCTCAGCGGTTTTCTGAGGGAGACCTTCGGAAGAAAAGTGCACAAGGTGGGTATCTGGGGCGGCTTCAGCTGTCCGAACCGCGACGGCGCACTGGGGAGCGACGGCTGCAGTTTCTGCAATCCACTCGCCTCGAGGCCCGCCAGCTGGCGGGAGGGGATGAGCGTCCGGAGGCAGCTTGAGAAGGGCTGCCGATACATAGCGGACAGGTACGGTGTCTCCGCGTTCCTGCCTTATTTCCAGGACTATACAACAACGTACGGAGACCCCTCGGAACTTCTGGAGCTTCTCTCAGGCGTTCTCTGCTATCCCGGAGTGGTCGGTGTATCTCTTTGCACGAGGCCTGACTGCCTCCCTGATCCGGTGCTGGACTCTCTGCAGGAGCTGTCCGAGATGGCCTTCATCTGGGTCGAGGTGGGTGTCCAGACGCTGGATGACGCCCTGCTCAGGGACATGAACAGGTGCCACACCGCCGAACAATCCCTGACGGCTCTGAACAGGCTTCACGAGAGGGGAATAATGTCCGCAGCCCACATGATACTCGGTTATCCCGGACAGACCATGGAAACTGTCCTGGAGGACGCCAGGCTGCTGAGCGGATCCGGTACGGCAGGTATCAAGCTGCAGAACTTCCATGTGATTCGTGACACTCCCATGGAGTCCAGGTACGAGCGAGGCGAGTTCATACCGCAGGGGATGGATGAGTATGCCGACATGGCGATAGGTTTCCTTGAATGCACCCACCCGGGCGCCGTGGTGCTGCGTATGAGCGGTCAGGCCCCGGCGGAAATGACTGCCGCACCCTCCTGGTCCCTTGAGAAGAGCCTGATCATAAGGACTATAGAGACCGGGATGGAAGAGAGGGACACCTGGCAGGGAAAGCGCCTCGGCTTTCCCATGGAAGCTCTGAAGGAGACGCCGCTGGCCGCAGGTTACTTCGGAGAGGCCGCAACTATTGCAGTAACCCCTCCACCTGAATAGATTAAACTCTCCGAACCGGCAGTATCAACCAGTCCCGATGGTTTTCGGGAATACCCTTGAACCTGGAGTTATCGATGATAGACCGCACTCCCGTTGTTTCAGTGCTGAACGGTGATCGCAGCGATGAGTTGGTCACGGTATACGGATGGGTCAGAACGGCCAGGTCCGGCAAGAACGTATCCTTCGCCGAGATAAGCGACGGCTCCACGCCGTCCTCCCTCCAGGTGGTATTCAACAGGGACGATTTCGAGGACCTCTCCCGTCTTGCCACAGGCGCCTGCATCAGGGTTAAGGGAAAGGTGGTCCGATCTCCGGGGCAGGAGCAGTCACGTGAGCTGGAGGCCATCGAGCTGGAGATAGTGGGACCCGCGGGCGAGGATTTCCCCCTTCAGAAAAAGAAGCATTCCCTGGAGTTCCTCAGGTCGATGCCCCACCTCAGGGTCCGGACCAATACATTCGGGGCGGTCTTCAGGATGAGCCACCACCTGAGCCTCGCGATCCACAGGTTCTTCGACGAGAACGGGTTCTATTTCATTCACGCTCCCCTGATAACCACCAGTGATGCCGAGGGGGCGGGAGAGTCCTTCCAGGTGACTTCCATGCCTCTGGACAGGATAACGCTCCGCGACGGCGGAGTCGATTATTCGGAGGACTATTTCAGGAGGAAGGCTTTCCTGACGGTAAGCGCCCAGCTGGAAGCTGAACCGATGGCGCTTGCAATGGTATGAACTTATCCCGGCAAGCCATGCCCGACAAACGATTCCGCTCTTGCCCGGAATTTCCCGGGCGGGAATCTATTCTCCGCCGGTTACCGGCTCGCTATAATTCCGCGTCATTTT
>CAZXEF010000047.1:0-17182 GCA_964639605.1 uncultured bacterium
CCGTGGTCACGAAGCGATCGAACCCTTGCAGCCAGTTCGTCCGAGTCGGTGGTCACCGCTCCACCCTCACCGAATGCCCCCAGGTTCTTCCCGGGATAGAAGCTGAAGGCGGCTGCGGTCCCGAAGCTGCCGGCAGGCCTCCCGTCCCTTGATGCGTCATGCGCCTGGCAGGCATCCTCGAAAAGCACAAGATCGTACTCCCGGGCTATTCTCTCCAGCTCCGGCATGGCGGCGGGCTGACCGTAAAGGTCCACCGCCAGGATCCCCCTGATCTCTGCGCCGGTCTTCGGGTCCGTGGGCCTGCCTCCTGCGGAGGCAGAGGGTCTGCCACCTGCGGAGGCAGACCTGAGCAGTTCCTCGACTCCTTGGGGGGACAGGTTCAGCGTACTTCTCTCGACATCTACGAATACAGGTACGTGACCAGCCAGGACTATACCCTCTGCGGAAGCCGTAAAGGTATTCGGAGGAACGATTATTCCGCTGCCTGAAGGAAGGTCCGATGCCCATATCATCAGATGGACCGCGGCCGTGCCGCTGGAGACGGCTATACAGTGCCTGGTGCCGGAGATCCCGGCGAACCTGTCCTCGAAGGCGGCCACCTTGGGTCCAAGTACATAGTGGCATGTTTCAAGGACCTCGGCGAGCTCTCTTTCTATCTCTTCCCTGATCTGCTGGTACTGGGTTTTCAGGTCAAGAAAGGGTACGGGCATGTCAACCTCCCGGTTAGATTATCGGATTATCGGAATTCAAATAAATCTACTATGAGCGCCTTGCCAGGTCAGCACCTTTGACGTAAATTCAGCTGATGAGAGCAATAACCCACATAACTGCCAGCACAGCCACCGCTGCCGTGATATGGCCCACCGTTGATGCCTCGGCGGCTCTTGGTATCCTTGTTTTCGGGGGCTTTCTGGATGTGGACCATATACCGCTCTTCATCTCGTCAGGCCTTCCCGCAAGACCATCAGCCCTTCTCCGCAGTATTTTCAGCAACGAGAAGCAGCTCGCCAGCAGGTACGAGGTCAGACGAGGTCTTCCCACCAATGTGATCTTCCCGGCGCTGCACTGCGCGGAGTTTGCCGCTGTCCCGGTCCTGGCCGGCTGGCTCCTGGGCTCTGCTTTCCTTCTTTGGGGGGGAATAGGAGTCCTGCTTCACATCCTAATGGATTTCTGGAGCTATCCCTGCAGCCCTGAATTCTTCAGCATGACCTGGCGGATATGCAACAGGGAAGAGCTTCTTAAGGAGTGGCGGGGACACAGGACAAAAGTGCTCTGGTGACCCGGTCACTCCACCAGGACCCAGTTTGAGTACCCGCCTATCTTCCTGCCGATGAGTCTCTCGAAGAAGGAGTGGAGCCTGCACCAGAGCCGGAGATGTTCATGGTCCGGGGGATCGTCAGGGTCCGAGTAATCCTCCGCTTTCCAATCCTTGTTTTCAATCCTGTTCCTCATGACAGCTGGATGAGTCCCCCTGAAGAGCGGTATCCTCTCAAGAGGGCCGTAGTCCCATGGTTTCCCGGGGTCCTCATGCTTCCGTTTCACCCATTCCTCGTCGTGGTGCAGGCTGTCCAGGGCAATCTGTTTCCTGCGCATGACCTCCGGGTGCCTGACCCAGCCGTAGTGGTAGATCCCGGCACCGCAATCAACGACCCTGAGCTTGCTGCCGTTCTTTCTGAAGCTCTGGGCGCTCTTGTAGCTCCTGATACCCCGGCCGTTCCTGATCGCCCTGATGTCCCTGTCGTACCAGTTGTGCCCCCTGTGCACACGATCGTAGCTGCCCCAGAAATGGTTGTAGTGGAACAGGAGACCGTCAACGTCTTCCCTTTCGCCGTATCTTTCCATGGCACCTGTTATCCTGCTGTAGTCATCCTCATGGATCAGCTCGTCCGCCTGAAGGTACAGGCACCAGGGGTGAGTGCACTGGTCCAGAGCGATGTTGGTCTGGTCAGCGTTTGTGGCCCCGGCCACGAACCTGTCCGGATTCCAGTCGGTTCGTATTATCCTGATCCTGGGATCGCCAATGCTGTCAATCATCTCGAGTGTATCGTCCGTGCAGTCGCCCACGTTCACAATGTACTCCTCGACGATGGGAAGTGCCGATCTGATGGATTCGACTATCGGATAATCCAGTCTGACGGCGTCCCTCACGAACGTGAACCCGGATATCTTCACTCTTTCAGCCAAACCAACCTCCAATCCAGCTCCGGGGGGAACATACCCCCTGCCAGCCGGTAACTCAAGGAGTCGATGGTCGATCTTCAGTCCTGACGGCTGTTCATGTCCCGAGTTGCTTCGGGATACCGCCGGTCATATTATCTTCCCCTGACGGACGGGAGAAATAATGGACCTTTCCCTGGTGATTATCACCCGAAACGAGGAGCACTGCCTGGAGAGGTGCATCAGGAGCGTTCCCTTCGCCGACCAGGTGATAGTGGTGGATTCCGGGAGCACCGATTCCACTGTTGATCTTGCATGTGCCCTGGGGGCAAAGGTCCTCCATCATGATTTCGAGAGTCACTCTCTTCAGAAGCAATGGGCCCTGGACCAGGCCGACTGCACCTGGGTCCTGTCCCTCGATGCCGACGAAAACCTGAACACTGAACTGGCATGCGCCATACCATCCATCCTGGAGGGAGGGACGCGGCACAGCGGGTTCTACCTTCCATTCAGGATGCTTTACATGGACAGGCTCATGCGCTTCGGTCCATGGTCGGGGGAGCGTCATCTCAGGCTGTTCAGGAAGGGAACCGCCTGTTTTCCCGATACCTCCGTTCATGAGGGTCCGGTCCGGACCGAAGGCTCCACCGGGACCATCAGGAGCGGCTTCGTGGTCCACCAGTCGTACCGGTCCGTGGATGAGCAGGTGCGGAAGATGATCGGATATGCGAAGCTGTGGGCCGAGGAACAGAACGGCAGGGGCAGGGGTTCGGGATACGCTCAGATGACCATGAGACCCATGTGGCGCTTCTTCTCCGGATATTTCCTCAGAGGCGGCTTCCTGGAAGGGGTCCCCGGACTCGCAGCTTCGGGGATATGTGCATGGTACGTCCTGATGAAATGGCTTTACCTCTACGAGAGAGGGCGAAGAGTCTGAAGAAGTCTGGGTGACGGTCTTTCACCGCTCCGGTAACTGTACGGACGGGAAGTGTCTCAGAGCCCGGGAGGACAGTGAGGAGGCTTTCCGGGTCCTCGATTGATCCTACTCAAGCACCGACAGCGACCCCGGGGATGATGAAGTCTCACTCACAGGTTCGCTTCCACCCGGTGCGAACAGCTTCATACTGAACCGGCTGCCTGTCGGAAGCCCGAAATGCAGTAGACCGCTGTTCTGGCTGGTCGTACCGCTGCCTCCATCCACCTGGCGCATGATGATGAAACCATCCTGCTCCAGAACCACGGTGCAGCCTATGCAGGAAGGGTTGCAGCCCCGGGGGGGCGTCACTCTTACGAGGGCCCAGTTCCCAGGAGGGGAGACGTTGGTCAGCAGGACCGGACCTTCTCCGGTACCCACTGCAAGGTCAAGCCTCCCGTCCAGGTTGTAGTCCGCCGCAGCGGCCCCCCAGCCGTTCATCTCCCTCGAACCTGACAGCCAGGTTACGTCCCTGAAGGTGCCGTCACCATTGTTCAGGTAAAGGAAGCTTCTCCTGTCGGGGTAGACAGAGGTTATGTACAGGTCCTGCAGACCGTCGCTGTTGAAATCCCCCCATACCGGGTTGGAATGGGTCTCCTCGAACCGTATCCCCGACAGTTCCCTCACATCCGTAAAGAAGCCTTCTTCGTTGAGGTAGAGCATACTCCTGTCCGAGAAGGTTATGTACCTCGGATGGGCCAGGTTGGCAGAGAAAAGGTCCCAGTCGCCGTCGTTGTCCCAGTCTGCCCAGGCGCTGCCTATAGTATGGCCCCACCACCCGTCGTCGTCGTGCCCGGCCACTCCGCGAAGTAAAGCCGTGTTGACCGCTTTTCCCTGGATGTTCTCCCAGAGTAAGTTCTCCTGAAGTCTGTAGTTGGACACGAAGATGTCCAAATCGCCGTCGCGGTCGAAGTCGCAGGGACTGACACCCCGTCCGCAGAGATCCTGGCCCAGGAACGGCACCATTCCCAGGCTGTCTCCTGCAGACCGGAAGCCGTCCTCCCCTCCCAAGTAGAACAGGTCAGCCGTACCCGAACCCATCTCGTCCGGGCTCTCGTAGCTGGCCAGGTAGAGGTCCAGCCAGCCGTCGGCGTTCCAGTCAAGAAGAGCAACACCCTCCACGCTGGCGCCGGTGCTGTCGATACCGCACTGACTGGTGCATTCCCACAGTCTGTCGTCCCCGCTCAGGAACACCTGAACTGGATTACCGGCTGTGACAAGGTCGGGACGGCCGTCACGGTCAATGTCCCCCCAAACACCGCCGTTGCCCCGGCAGCTTTCCAGTCCTGCTTCACCGGTGATATCAGTGAAACCGGTACCGCCCTCGTTCTGGAAAAGGGAGCTTCCCGCGAACAGGTCCGGATACCCGTCGGAATTCCAGTCGCACCAGGATACCCTGCTGCCTCGAAGAAGGCTGTCCGGGCCCAGCAGGGGTGTAACGTCGGCAAAGACCGGCCCGTCGTATCCCAGGTTTTCCCTTGCCCACCCTGCGGGGCTCCTTGATGGAAACAGGATATCCTCCATTTCACTTTCGGAGAGCCCGCTCCATCGGTCCACAACGTCCCCGAGAGCGGCTGACCGCCCGAAAGCCGAGAGGGCCGCCGTGGTATCGCCCATGTTCAGCAGGATCCTTCCGCGAAGCCAGTGGAGGGAAGCCTCCGTATTGCAGTCATCGATGCTGAACCTGACCCGTGACAGCACCGAGTCCAGTCCGGCCAGTGCCTCCCCGTCACGGCCAAGACCGGACAGCGCCTGAAGCCTCCTGAGCTGGAGTCCCGCCTCAATAGCCGGTCCGCTCAGGGCCCATTCCTCTTCGGGCATTCCCTCGGGGATCCAGTTATCGCCGTATAGAAGAATACCCCTGTCCGCAAGCTCCAGAGCATCGGAGAATGCGGAGTCCCTGTCTATCAGAAGGGCGGCTCCCGTGAGAAATACCTGCGGGTCACCCGGGCAGCTGGCCATCCAGTCCCGATGGAGCTCCTTCCATGAGACGGAATCGGCGGTCCCAAGCACCGCCGACAGGGCATACCGATAGGCCGTGGAGCGCCAGACATCCGATACCTCTCCCCGCCGGTCGATGAAATCCATGAGTACCCCTGTCCTGGCGGAGTCGTCGTACCACACGGGGTAGAGGTTGTCGTAGAACTCCCATCCGATCACCTGGTACGCTTCCTTCGATAGGGGGTACCGAGCCAGGAGCGCATCGGTGAGGCTGTCGGCCAGGATACTGTCCCCCAGCTGGGACGCCGTCTCCACAAGAGAAAGCAGATGCGCGGGCTGCCACTGAAGCCTGCCGCCCCATTCCGCCAGCATTTCCCTGAAATCCCGACTTACGGACCCTTCACTGTCGTCCGCGCAGTCAGACAGCGCCTCCCACATCCGGGCGAAGAGCCCTGGAGAGGGACCGGCCTGGAATGCCCTTCCGAAGAGCGCCGCAGCCGCAGAATCCTCCCCCGCTGCCCGATGGACCACGGCCATGAGGGAATCCGAATCGGCCAGTTCCATTGCTGATCCCAGGTCCCTGATGGAGACCAGGTACTGGAAATCCCCGCTGCCGTGAACCAGCAGGAGGGAAAGCAGAAATGCTGTTGCACCCATTCGCGCTCCTTCCGAGCTGAAAACCGTGATCAGAGAACGAAGATAACATGTCAGGCAGCTTACGGGACAGTACAAGTCGGATCTCCGGCTGCCTGCAGGTGAGGTCTCATCGAATGAGGTCTCACTAGGTGAGGGTGGTCAGTACCGACTGAAGTTGACAGATTATCACCTGTTCAGCAACGGTACCGGTCCCGTACTTCCCGGATTGGAAGTCCCATGATTAGAGAAGCTCTCGTGAAGGAGGTCAGGGACGGGAAGGCTCTCGTCTGCCCGATGGATAGCGGTGAATGCGATTCCTGTGAGGCCAGGCACGCGTGCCTCACCCTCTCCGGCGGGAAGAGCAGGGAGGGGATATCCTTCTGGACCGAAAATGAGGCTGAAGCCTCCGCGGGTGACATCGTCAGTCTGGAATTGAAACCTGCGGCCTCCCTCACAATAATCACAATGACTTTTCTTGTCCCGGTCCTGCTCCTGTTCACCGGCTACCTGTTCATGTCCGGGGGAACGGACACCCACAGGGCGGCAGGTGCAGCTGCAGGTCTGATCCTGGGCATAGTGGTGGCTATCGTCGCGAACAGGCGCATGGGAGCACGTAAAAGCTTCAACATGCGAATAGTCAGGATACTGGAGAAGGCTGACGGGAAACCGGTGACGGGAACCATTCCCGAGAGCCACATGGAAGGATGAACCCCATGATCGAAGATATGAAACAACTGGCCGAAAGGGTCATCGGACAGCTTCGTCACCGAGGAGTCGATTTCGGGGATGCCAGGGTGGAGAACACCGACCTCGAGAACCTGACTTTCAGGAAGCAGAGGCTTGCAGAGGCGGAGCTTCAGGTCGAGAGGGGAGTTGGGGTGAGGGTACTGGTGGGCGGCTGCTGGGGTTTTGCATCCTGCACCGGGTTCGATGCCGCAGAGGTGGAGAGCACAGTGGACAGGGCAGTCGAGGTGGCCAGTGCCGGCGCCGGAGTCATGGAAGGATCGGTCAGGCTGTCGGAAGAGGTTCCATCCGTTGGCCATTACGACGGTCCCTGCATTATCGACCCTTTCAAGGTCCCCAGGACGGAAAAGCTTGACCTCATGGCCAGGGCGGCGGACATCATGCATGCTTCCGACCTGATCAGCATGAGCTGGACGAATCTCAGGTTCGAGAGGAAGAAGCGGGTATTCGGCAACACCCAGGGCACCCTTGTCTCTTCGGACCTTGTTTTCACGATGCCCCTCATCAACGCCTACGCTGTTCATGACGGCGACATGCAGAGCCGAGGGTTCCAGGACGGCGCAAGGATAGCCGGATGGGAATGGGTTCAGGAGGCGGACCTGCTTCACTGGGCTGAGAAGGCTAGGGAGGAGGCCATAATGAAGGTCAAGGCCCCGGAGAGCCCCGCCGGCACCATGGACCTGGTGCTGGACGGCACTCACCTGAGCCTGACAATGCACGAGTCGGTAGGTCACCCTACGGAGAGCGACAGAGTGCTGGGCTGGGAGGCCAGCATGGCCGGAAGGACCTTCCTGAACATAGATGACCAGGAGAGCTTGAAGTACGGATCGGATATCGTGAACTTCATAGCCGATAACACTATGCCCTACGGAGTGGCAAGCTGGGGCTGGGACGATGACGGTGTCCCCGGTCAGAAATGGTATACTGTCAGGAACGGCATCTTCCAGCAGTTCGGGTCTGTAAGGGAGACGGCGCTGCTGGTGGGCAGGAAGCACAGCACCGGCTGCTGCAGGGCGCAGGACTTCGCCAGCTTCCCCATCAACCGTCAGCCGAATTTCTATCTTGAGCCGGGCTCGGAAGCAGTTACCCCCGATGATCTTATCTCGGAGGTGGAGAAGGGCATTTACATAGAGGGCAGGGGGTCTTTCAGCATCGACCAGAGAAGGGTCAATTTCCAGTTCGGCGGAGACATGTTCTGGGAGATCAGGAACGGGAAGAAGGTGCAGCCTCTGAAGAAGGTCATCTACAGGTCCACGACGAGGGACTTCTGGGGCTCCTGCGACGGCATCGCCGACAGCAGGTCCTTCAGGACCATGGGCCTTCTCACCTGCGGAAAGGGCGAACCTATGCAGGCTGCCAGGATGACCCACGGTGCCAGCACGTCGAGATTCAGGGACATCGAGGTTGGAAGGGGTGCGGAATGACCGGGAAAGAACTGCTCGAAGTCGTTGAAGCCGTCCTGGACAAGGCCCAGGTCCCCGATGTGGTCGCAAGTCTCTCCGAGCACAGGGAAGCCGCGGTTAGGTTCGGTCAGAACAGGATAACCCAGAACATGGACAAATTCGAGCGGAAGCTGAGGATAATCCTTGGGGACGGAGAGAAGCAGAGCGTCTATTCCACGCACCGCATCGACGTGGACGCCGTACCGGACATCCTGTCGAAGGCCATGGAAATGCTAAGGACAGCCTCGCCTGATCCGGAGTACATGCCTCCTGTGGAGGGGGGGCAGGTATATCCCATTGTCGACGCCTGGGACGATCAGACGGCGCAGGTGCATCCGAAGGAGCGCACAGAGGCGGCCGCCCTGGCGGTTTCCACCGCACGGGCGAAAGGAATGGAAGCATCCGGACTGGTGGGAAGCAGCTACATGAACACAGCCATGGGAACATCGACCGGAAACCTGGCCGTCCACGGCTCCACGGAGGCCTACATGCGATTGACCATGGACAGGGGGAAACCATCAAGCTTCAGGCTGCTCTCATCCGAGACATGGGGGGAGCTTCCCCTGGAGGAGACCATCCTCCAGGTGGCCGATGAGGTCGAGGCAGACCAGGACCAGCATGACCTTGAACCGGGTGAGTACAACCTGCTCTTCGAACCGCAGGCAGTTGCGGACCTTGTTCCCTTCATAGCCTGGTCCCTGAACGCCAGACCCGCTGATGAAGGTCTCACTGCCTTCTCAGGCAAACTGGGCGGGAAGGTGACCGGGGAGAAATTCACGATGCGAAGCGAGGTGAACGGTATCCCCAAGGGAAATCCCTTCAACGAGGAGGGGCTGGCAGCCAGCGACTCGGTATGGATAGAGAAGGGAAAGCTCCTGGCACAGCCATGCACCAGGTTCTGGGCCAGGGAGACGGGAAGGGAACCGCTGTTCATACCCGGGACACTGGCCATTGAAGGCGGCTCCGGTTCAACAGGGGATATTCTCCGCGGAGTGAAGGGAAGGGCCCTTCTGTTCAGGAGGTTCTGGTACATAAGGTTCGTGGACCAGAAGGAGCTCAGTCTCACAGGGATGACAAGGGACGGTGTTTTCCTGGTGGAGGACGGCAGGGTGGTGCACCCTTTGAAGGACTTCAGGTGGAACTGGAAACCCCTTGACCTGTTCTCTAGGATACAGGTGCTGGGTGAACCGGAGAGGAAGTGGCAACTCAGCGTGCCGCCCATGCTTCTGGGCCCTGTGGTCCTGTAGGGTCGCTACCAGACGAACCTGATGCCCCAGTAGGTCTCCCCGTCAAGTGACCTGAACGGCTGGGTGTCCCTGAAATAATGGGTCAGATGGGCTTCGAAGACTCCCATTGGCGCTTGATAGGCAATGTAGACCTCACCCCTGTGCCTGGATGATCCCGAGCCGTCGTTATGGAAGAAAAGGTCGCCCCTGTACCTCAGGCCGCCCAGCCATGACCGGTACGAGATTCCCTCGAAGTCAACGTAGCCATGCATGGACCAGTTGAAGTCATGACCCTTCTGGTAGGTCTCGTTGCGTGGTCTGTAGAAGCCAAGCGAGAACCAGCCGTCCGGCAGGCCTGCAGGAAGGAACTCGGGTTCCTCGCTTCGGGCCGGTGCAGGCTCGTCCAGCAGCACACCCAGCTTGATGTTGTTCATGTACTCCGACAGCGTGTCCGCCATGTCGATGTTATGGAAGCACTCGTGATCTGAGTAGAGCCTTAGCAGCACGGGGTCGAGGAAGTAGCCGAACTGGGTCTTGATGTTCCAGTGGCCGCCGTATATGTTGAATTTCATCTCCGGACTGTTCCAGCTCTCCCCCATGTAGGTCTCCATGGACAAGCCGAGTTTCCATGAGAAATCGCCTATCTGGAGGATCCTGATGTCCGCTTCGATGTTGCTGTAGATGAAGTGCTCGATGCTCTGGTCGAAGAAGCTGTAAGCCTCCAGCATTCCCGTGGACTCCATGGGAAACTCCACGGGAGCGCCAAGGAGCGCAGCTGCAAGGATCAGGCTTGCCATCGGTTTCCCCCTTTGCTCTTCAGCCTGTCTGAATGTACTCCATCAGGTTCTTCTCGCCCGATGGAGCTTCTTCCAGCCCTTCCTTCAGGGCGCTTACGATCATGGACTCGGGAAGAGCGCCCTCGACAAAGAACTTGCCGTTGATCACGGTCCTCGGGACTCCCTGCACCCTGAACCTGCGTGAGAGTTCCCCGAACTCGTTGGCCTCTATCACTTCCGCTTCCACCTTGTCACTGTACCTGGCCATCCTGCATGCCAGCACCGCGGCCGAGGGGCAGTGGGGGCAGGTGGGCGTGACGAAGACCTGGACTTTAATGTCCTCCTCCAGACCGTCCAGGAATTCAACGCTCTCTGCGGAAAGAGGTTCCTCCTCTCCTCCGGTATCAACTATCACGGTAAGCAGCGAGCTGAACTCATAACCGGAAGGTGTGCCCAGGAACCTGACCCTTGAATTGCTCCCGTCGGATACTATGATCACGGGAGCCGCATCCACACCGTCCCTCTCCGCTTCTTCGCGGTCGGTCTCGGGGTTTTTGAAGGTGACGATGAGCCTGTCCGAAAGCTGGTCCAGCTCCTTCAGTATTGTCTCCGTATCCCGGCACGTGGGACATTCCAGCTTACGGGTATAGACCTTAACATGGACATCCCTCACCAGGGCACCGAATATCTTTCTTACTTCGTTCGCATCATTGTCTGACAGCATGGCCATATCAGCCCTCCATCACTGTAAGAGGTCGAAGACCGCCGAGGCGGCCCTTGCGCCGTCGGACACTGCGGTGACCACCTGTCGCAGCTCGTTATCCGTTACATCCCCGGCTGCGAAGACGTTCTTCCTTGATGTGTGCACTATGTCCCGTGTCCTCACCGTACCGTCGTCGTTCAGCTCCACCAGTTCGCGGAACGGTTCGGTGGCGGGTCTGCGACCGACGTAAATGAAGACCCCGTCCAGGTCTATCCTGGTTTCTCCCCGGGGGGTGTCAAGGACGACCGATTCCACGCCGTCCTCTCCTTCGATGGACTTGAGGGTCGTGTTCCAGAGGACCGTGCAGTTTCCGCAGGACAGGAGCTTTTCCGCAAGGTACGGTTCCGCCCTGAACTTGTCTCGCCTGTGGACAATGGTGAGCTTCGAGGCGAATTCAGCAAGATGAAGACCCTCCTTGACCGCGCTGTCACCGCCGCCCACCACCATCACATGGGCACCTTTGAAGAAGGGTGCATCGCAGGTGGCGCAGTAGCTTACGCCCCTCCCATAGAATTTATCCTCCCCCGGCACACCCAGTTTTGCAGGAGCGGCGCCGGTTGCTATGATGAGGAACCTGGTCAAGTAATTAGTGGAGTCGGCCCTTATCCGTATCAGGTCGCCTTCGACCCTGGCCTCCGTCGCGGTGGCGGTCTCGAAGGTACCGCCCCAGCTCTCAGCCTGCTTCTTCATTCGTGACACCAGCTCGTCGCCCGTGATCCTGTCTATCCCGGGGTAGTTTTCTATCCACGCGGTCAGGGCAGCCTGGCCCCCCGGCTGATAACTTTCCAGTACGAGATGGTCTATGCCGTACCGGGCCGCGTAAAGCGAAGCGGATATTGCCGCGGGACCGCCTCCGGCTATTACGAGGTCCGTATTCCGGCTCTCCGATGCGCTCCTGCCCACAAGTCCGGTCTTCAGGTCCATGGCCGTTAACCGAGTTTTGAGTCGGCCAGGTTCTCCAGCTGCCTTTGAAGAGCGTTCCTGTCGCGGAAACCCACCATTCTGTCTATTTCCTGACCATCGTGGAATACTATCATCGTGGGAACTCCCCTGATCCCGAACTCCGATGAGGCCTGGGGGCTCTCGTCGACATCTATGTGGTAGAAATCCACCCTGTCCTCAAGGTCATCGGCGACTTTCTTGAGAACCGGGTCCAGCATCTTGCATGGACCACACCATGTGGCACTGAAATCCACAAGTGATATTTTGTTCTCAGGTGATGTGATCGTGCTGATCTCGCTTCCTTTGATATGCTTTACGGCCATTCAGGGTCTCCTTTCAAAAGATTGTTACCTTTTTCACAAGCATGATTTTTGCCAAAATTGTGAACGGCGCCTAAGAACATGCGGTACAATCGTCAACATTGATACTGCCTTTGCACCGTTTCCTGTCTGCCGTCTGCATCCGGCATGCTGGCGCACCGGCGGCCACATCTGCGCCTTGTATTATATTGTCAGGTCGATATCATACAGAATGCATCGAAAATTCGCACACGGGTCAAGGGGGGCGGATTGCTGAAAAGGCTGGAGACATCCGGCAGGGGGGTTCTTGCCAGCTGCCTCCGAAAAGGCTTCGCAGCGGAGGTGGTGAGGGACCGTGTTCCCGAGGGCCATACTCTTCGCAATATCCTGATCATGAGATGGGACGCCATCGGCGACATGATGGTCTGCCTTCCCTACTTCAGGAAAGTCAGTGATGTTTTCCCGGAGGCCCGTGTGGGGATAGTGGTCTCAAGAAGGAACATGCCCCTTCTCCGGCACGAGAGGGAATTCCTGACCATACTCTATGACAGCCATCCAGGTGCCTATATCGCAAGCCTTCTCAAGGCCAGGGAGTTCAGGCCCGACGCCGTGGTGGATACCAGGATGCATTACGATTCCACGACATCTTTCATCTACGGTGCCCTCTCCGGCGCCAGGTGGATGCTTTCCGCCCGGAACAGGCGAAGCCGGCTGCCCTTCAATGTGAGGGTGCCGATGCCCGATTCGAGGATGCACAACGCCGACATGACAAGGCTTCTGCTGGAGGGTCTCGGAAGGCCTATGGACGACCTGGAACTGGACAGACAGGTCAGACTCTCGTCGGAGGAGCTGGAGTTCGCGGCAGAATTCTGGCGGCGGGTCGGACTGAGGCTCAGGGGAAGGTGCATCGGCATCAATATGTCCGCCAGGGACCCCAGCCACCGCTGGCCGGAGAATTCCGTCGAGGAACTCTGCGTAAGGCTTCTTGAGCTGGGTAAGAGACCGATCCTGTTCTCGATGCCTTCCGGGCGGGACCTTGCCGCTGCCATAGCCTCCGGCCATCCAGGGGTCATCGCTGCGCCGGAATGTCCCACGATCCTCCATGCTGCTGCACTCATCCGGGACCTGGCCATGTTCGTAACCCCCGATACGGGACTCGTGCATGTGTCATCGTCCTACGAAATCCCTACAGTGGGGCTTTACGTTCCCAACGAGGAGCACCTGCCCCTCTGGTTGCCATGGAGGGTGGAGAGTGAAGTCCTGGTGGACCCTGAGAGCGTCGACAGGATAACGGTCGGATCGGTGCTGGGGGCCGTTGTTAGACTTTCCCGCAGGACCGGGGCGCTGGAGCCGGAATGATGGCAGGTATTCTGAAGAAACTGGAAGTGGGATGTCGGAAACTGCTGTTCCGCGGCCTTGCTTCCGGGATTTCCCCGGCCGAGATAATCCCCTCCATTCCCGCTGGTGAAGTCCTGGGCGGAATCCTTCTCATGCGACAGGACAGGATCGGGGACATGATCATGACACTGCCCCTTATAAGGAAACTGAGGGATATCCATCCCGGGGCCAGGATCGGTGTCGTGGCCTCTGAGTCCAACAGCGTAGTCCTGGAGCATGAGGAGGACCTGGAAGTGATCGTGTACAGGAAGGGTCCTGCGGATTTCATATCGTCTCTTCTGCAGAGCAGGGAGTTCGCTCCCGACGCTGCCGTGGATATGCATATGCACGATTCCACCACATCCCTGGCCTATGCCCTTGCATCGGGAGCAAGGTGGAGGCTTCATGTCCACCGCGACGACAGGCTGCCCTTCAACGTCAGGGTTCACGCTCCCCAGGACGGCCACATCATGGATGCCTTCGCCGGCCTGCTGTGCGGCCTTGGAAGGCCGTTGGACACCGACGGGCCTGACAGAGAGGTTCGGCTTTCCGGCGAGGAGGTGAACTTCGCACGGTATTTCTGGGACAGCCGCGACTCTATGCCCGGTGACTGCGCCGCGGTGAACATCTCCGCAGGTGGACCCAACAGGGAATGGGGCACCGACAGGTACCTCGCGGTGTGCCGGAGCCTCAAGTCCATGGGCCTGGTCCCCCTTGTAGTGTCCGCGCCCTGCCACCGGGAAATGGCCGAGGCCATGGGACGAGCGCTGGAAGGCATCCTGGTCCCTCCACCCACACCCACCATACTTCACCTTTCAGCGATCCTGAAGGGAGTGGTCCTCCTTGTGAGTCCGGACACATCTGTGATCCATCTCGCGGCATCCATGGGTATACCCGTGGTGGGCATGTACCTGCCCTTCGACCCCACACTGCCCAAGTGGTATCCTTGGGAAGTTCAGAACGTCATCCTCATGGCCGATGATCAATTCAGCCTGGATTCCATTCACCCGGACACAGTGGCTGATGCAGTCAGAAGCCTGCTGTCGAATGTGGTAGCATACTTTCAGTAAAGACCGAATACGTACTTGTGCCACGCCGAGTTGTGCCAGGGACCGGCATTAGCCCATGGAACATCCGCGAGCATGACCAGGCCTATGAGGAAAAGGACCCCCAGGAGGATCATCGCTGCACTGGACCGGTGATTCTCTATCCATTCCGCAACAAAAAGGAACAGAAGGGGCATGGCCAGTATCATCCATCGGAGACCCGCGCAAATACCACCGTAGTTCCTGGTGCGTATCCCCAGGAACAGGATGGTGACAATAATCGGGATACCTACTGCGAGAGCCTCCCACATCCTGCCTGTCCGCTTTTTCACTGCGATGAGCATGCTCCATACCGCCAGAAGGAAGACGGGGGTCATTGAGAATAGCCCGTGGTGTCCAAAGAGAATGTTGAAGAAATAGATCAGCTTTGGTTCATTCAGGGCATCGATCCCCACTGGAGCCGTCCAGTAGCCATTCTGGAACTGATAGAGTTCGGGTCTCAGGTACACGGGAAGTATGGAACCGGTGGAGGCCAGGCTCAGGAGGAAATGTCCCGCCACCGGAATGGCCGCGGCTGGAAGGAAGAGCAGCATCGTCCTTCTGCGATCATGGAAGAAAAGGTAAAGGGCGAAGCTCAGGGCAAAGAAGCCGGCCCAGAACTCGAAGGTGGAAGCCAGTCCGGCCAGCAGTCCCGAAGTCAACCAGCGACAGGTTCCGTCCTTTTTCCTGAGCCTGATCAGAAAGGCTGAGTAGAAGGAGATAAGGATGCATGCGGCCGCCGGTGTATGGTTGTTGATATCCGTGGCGTAGCCCAGGCCCAGGAAATTGAGGGTGAAGATGAAAAGTCCCAGAATCACCGTCCTCCTGGAATCGGACCACTCCATCAGGAACCTGTAGAAGATGTACAGCATCAGTAGGTATGGCAGGAGACCGGTGAGTATGTTGACGAACGCAATGGATGTTGATGCATCAGTATGAAAGGAAATCCCGGTCAGACGGGAAAAGAGGAAGTAGCCACCCGCTGCCAGCACCGAGAGCATGGGGGGTTTTGAGGAGTAGTGCTTCCCGTTGATCAGGACCCTGTCCGCAGTTCCTGCGAAAAGGGAACCATCTATTGAGAATGTGCCCCTCTCCACGAGTGACTCGATGGTTGCCATCCTGCTGGCGGAGTTGCAGTGGGTTTCGGTCTGTAGCAGGGACAGGACAGCGGCGGTGGATATCATCATGCAGATGAACAGTGCTGCGGCAGGTCTCATGGTTCTCAGTATGCGCTCCTTCTGAGTAAAATGGCGGGGATGGTCATTACAAGTATCGAGATGTCCATCCAGATCGACCAGTTGTCGACGTAGCACAGGTCCAGCCTGAAATCGTTGGGTATGTACAGCAGATCATCCAGAAGGTCCGCCAGCGCGAAGTGCCGCACCCGGTAACCAGGGATGAATACTCCCACGATGAGAAGGAAATCCCCCAGAGGAAGGAGGTAGGAGCCCGGATTACATCTGTTCTTCACTATCAGTCTGTCCTTCCAGCAGATGGCGCATCTCCCGGATGCTGCATCTCCGTCAGGCTTCACAGGATGCTCACGGCAAAATCTAACCATAGTCACACTGTGAGGCCAGAGAGCCCTCTCCGGAGGGTATGATATCGATTCGAATAAGGGGGAGACGGGATAAAGGGGAGACGGGATAAAGGGGAGACGGGATCGTTCCGCCTCCCCTGTATGATGGCTTCCTAGACGGAGTCTTTCAGACCCTTACCAGGTTTGAAATGAGGAACTTTCTTCGCCGGATAGGTCATCTTCTTCTTGGTTATAGGATTGACACCGGTCCTGCTCTTGCGATGCTTCACGGAGAAAGTACCGAAACCGACAAGGCTGACTTTGTCGCCCTTCTTCAGCGAACGCTTGATACCATCAAGAATGGCATCAACAGCAATGCCAGCCTCTTTCTTGGTGATTGCAGCGTTATTTGCTACGTGGGCGATGAGATCTTTTTTAGTCACTTGTTCACCCCCTCTCAAGGACTGTTACCGAAAGCTATAAGGTTAAAAAGTCAATGTCAACCCCGGAAGAAATTTAATAATTCGCCCTATTTGAAGCTATACGGGAGATTGTTGAACATCAGGATTGGAATATAGGATTTATAATACGTAATAAGATTGATATTACTTATGCAATTAGAATTAAATCAGAAGTTACTGACATGCTGTTCGATCTTGATGTCAGGGACGTCGAGTATGTTGATCTTGAAGTAGAAACCGCTGTCCACATCAGAGATATGACGGACGAACACCGCCTCCCAGCAGTGGAGATCCCTTCTGAGGGTATAGCTCTGGCTTATGAAATCCTCACTCAGGGCGTCATAGTAAGCGCTGTATTCAATGGACCAACCAGGAGTGAGGTCAAGGGAGGCCGTAAGCCTGAACTTGCTTATGGTTGGACTGTCCTGAAGCCCGTGCCTGTAGAAATGCGAAAGGGTCATACGTATCGGCAGCCCGAGGTCGGTCAGTCCCGAGTCGGGAAGAAGCGTTCTGTCATACCCTGACAGTCTGAGGCTGGAGGAGACCGACAGGTCGGTGAACTCATTCTCGTAGAGGTCCCAGCTTCCGTTCCCCGATATATCAAGCGCCTGCAGCGGATTCAGGTCCAGGGTGGCGGTGAGGGGTGAGAAAGCTCTCTCTTCAGCTTCAAGATCAATTGATGTCGATATGTTCAGGGAGGCGATATCGAACCTGTTTATCTGACCTCTGATGGAGCGCTTGCCCTCGAGGGTGTTCAGCAGGTTGAGCCCAACGGTCCTCCTGGAGGAGGGAAGGTTGAAGTCTGAGAAGACATAGTACTCCGTTCCTGCCGAATCGGAGT
>CAZXEF010000048.1:0-17087 GCA_964639605.1 uncultured bacterium
CCCGTGATCGTAGTAGGCTATGGTCTTGGCGGGGTTAAGGAAAGCGTCGAAAGTAACCGTTCCGAGGAAGGCGGACCCGGGGCTGTACCCTATCACGGAAAGCAGGGTCCCGTCCTCGGGGTCGTCCATCACCATCAGGTCCATGTGCGCCATGCCCAGCGGAAGAAGTCCCTCCGGGAAGTCCATAACAGTTATCACCCAGGTGGTCTCCCTCCTCTCCTGCCACTGCCCCGGCACCGAAGATGTCTGGGCGTGAGATCCCGATGGGAGTACGATGGTGACAAGGAAAACCGCAAGTGTGCCTGTCACGGTGACAGCTTTGACCATGGCCCCTCCTTTGTGAATGATACATCGTACAATAGTAAAAGGGGAGCAGTGGTCCATATACCCGGACTCAGGAGGCTCAGGCGGCATGGTATCCGGCTTGATGGTCAGGATCCGCAGCATTATCGGCCGGAAGAGGAAGAAGGTGCGCAGGCTCGGGCTGGCCCTGGGAGGCGGAGGCGCCAAGGGTCTGGCCCACATACCGATACTGGAGCTGCTGGACGAAATGGGAGTAAGACCCTGCTGCATATCAGGTACCAGTATCGGAGCGGTACTGGGGGCTCTCTACGCCTCGGGGATGTCGGGTTCCGGCATCAGGAAACTGGTCGACGACACCGTGGTGAAGAAGGGAGACTCACCGAACAGGGTGATAAAGCATCTGAAGAAGGTGGTAGGGTTCATGGACCTGGACCTCTTCGGTCCGGGCATCTTCAAGGGAAGTTCCTTCATGGACTATTTCTACGAGGCCATCAGGACTGACAGCTTCCAGGACCTGAAGATACCGCTCAAGGTGGTAGCCACCGATTTCTGGACCTCCGGCGAGGTGGTCATCTCCTCAGGCGACCTCATCGGGGCCGTAAAGGCCAGCATGGGTCTCCCGGGTGTTTTTACCCCGGTGGAGAAGGACGGGATGGTGCTTATCGACGGGGGCGGTGTCGATCCGGTGCCCTGGAGCGTACTGGACGGCTGTGACGTTACCGTGGCGGTTGATGTGCTGGGCTCGTCCAGCGGCAGGTCGAAGAACCCTCCCAGCGCCTTCAGGACGGTGATGGAAATGTTCGACATCATGCAGAGATCCATCGTAGCGGCCAGGATGAATGCGGACGGACCTGACATTTACCTCCGTCCCGACATCCGGGGAGTGGGGATCATGGATTTCCACAGGGCCGACGAGGTGTACGCTTCCGCGGGCCCCGCAAGGGATGAACTGGAAAACAGGCTGAAGGAACTTGGATTCTGAAAGTGACCGCGCCTGACCGCCCTGAGTGTCCGGCGGAGCCGTGAATATTATACTCCAGTCAGCGGCGGAGGTCTGACAAATGATATCGTTCATCCTCAACGACAGTGAATACGCAACCTCCCTGCCACCCGGGGCTTCGACCCTGGACCTTCTGCGCGGTGAAGCCCGTCTCACCGGCAC
Organism: uncultured bacterium; assembly: GCA_964639605.1. Taxonomy (GTDB): domain Bacteria; phylum Fermentibacterota; class Fermentibacteria; order Fermentibacterales; family JCC-6; genus Aegiribacteria. The sequence goes on from CAZXEF010000048.1 coordinate 1,466, forward strand.
AAGGGAAGGCTGCAGGGAAGGTGACTGCGGTGCGTGCACCGTCCTTCTTGGAACCCCTGTGGATACCGGAGTGGGCTACATGGCCGTGAATTCCTGCATACTGCCGGTAGCCGAACTCGAGGGCAGGCACCTGGTGACGGTGGAGGGAATTACGCCGAAAAAAGGATTGTCCGCCGTCCAGGAGGTCTTTGTGGATGAGGGAGCCTCGCAGTGCGGCTTCTGCACTCCCGGCATGGTGATGTCCCTTACGGGATATCTCCTCTCAACTCTCTCTCCGGACCTTGAAGCCGCGATAGACTCATTGGGCGGGAACATCTGCAGATGCACGGGCTACGTCTCGGTGAGAAGGGCTGCCAGGGACATCGTTGCCGGTACGGGACCGTCACCCGCCGTTGACCCGGCATCCATCAGGCACCTGGAATTCCTGGTGGAGAAAGGAGTGATCCCCGGGTACTTTCCCGGCATACAGGAAAGGCTCAGGTCCATGCAGGTGCTTCACTCCGTGGATGGGCAGGGAACCGGAATTCCGGTGGCCGGAGGTACGGACCTGTTCGCCGCAGGAGGTCCGGAACTCAGGGACTCTCCCATGGAGTTCCTGCTGAATGACGCTTCCCTGACCGGTATCGAGACGGCGGACGGATGGGTGCGGCTTGGAGCGGCGGTCACTGTGAGCAGGCTGATGACCTCCGGAGTATTCGACGGAATGGGTGATCTGCAGGGATCGATGAGGCTCGTATCCTCAGCTCAGGTCCGCAACAGGGCCACCATAGGCGGCAACATAGTCAACGCCTCCCCCATAGGCGACCTTGCGATAATCCTCCTGGCCCTGAGAGCTACCATCGAGACGAGACGCGGGCCGGGGGGCAGCCGGCGGCTTCCGCTGAGGGACCTCTACCTGGGGTACAAGGATCTGGACCTGAGACAGGGAGAGATAATAAGCGCCGTTTCGTTCCCCGTGCCCGAACCCTCCCGGGGGTTAAGCTTCGAGAAGGTCTCCATGCGAAGACGTCTCGATATCGCCTCGGTCAACAGCGCAGCAGCCATAATGGTATCTGAGGGGACCATTCGGGAGGCGGACATATCGGCCGGGGGAGTCGCGCCTGTTCCCCTTTTCCTCTCGGACACCTCTGCAATGCTTGCCGGAATGCCGGTTTCCACCGATACAGTCCTCCGTGCTGCGGAATCGGCCATGGGCGAAATATCCCCAATAGACGATGTGAGGGGTTCGGCCCGTTACAAGAGAGTCCTTCTGGGAAGGCTCGTGAAGGCTCATTTCCTCAAGCTGTTCCCCGGCGTCCTGGATCCGGGGGAACTCCTGTGAAGCACACTGATGCTCTGCTCCATGTCAGGGGAGCCTCGCTGTTCGTAGACGACATGAGGCTGCCCGGCAACCTGCTGCACGGGGCGGTGGTTACGTCGCCTGTGGCGCATGGAAGGATAGTCGGAGTTGACTCCTCCCCAGCCCTCTCCATGCCCGGAGTGGCAACCGTGATAACCGCGGGTGACATTCCAGGCGAGAACCAGGTCGGGAACATATACATGGATGAACCCCTGTTCGCGCTGGACGAAGTCCATTTCATCGGCGAGCCCCTGGCGCTGGTCCTGGCCGATTCGCAGGATACTGCCAGAGCTGCTGCGGCTTCCGTACAGCTGGACATAGAGGAGCTCGAGGCGGTCTTCGACCCGAGGGATTCGTTCAGGATGGGAATGCTGATAGCACCCGCAAGGACTTTCTCCCTTGGAAACCTGGACAGGGCATGGAAGGAATGCCGGCATATCGTTGAGGGAAAGGCCGACTCCGGCGGTCAGGAACACGTCTACCTGGAAACTCAAGCCTCATTCGCACTGCCCCTGGAAGGCGGCTGCGTGAGGATATGCTCCTCAACACAGGGTCCCACATTCGTGCAGAAAGTGGCTGCAAGGGTCCTGGGGCTGCCCATGCACAGGATAGAAGTTGACGTGGTCAGACTGGGGGGAGCTTTCGGGGGCAAGGAGGACCAGGCTACTCCATGGGCCGTGATGGCGGCCCTTGGGACCCATCTGACAGGAAGGCCGGTCAAGGTAGTCCTTGACAGGAGAAGCGACATGGCCTGGACGGGCAAGAGGCATCCCTACAGCTCGGATTTCAGGCTGGGTCTCAATGCGGACGGCGACATGATAGCCTGGGATGTGACCTACTACCAGAACGGTGGAGCCGCTTCGGACCTTTCCACGGCCATCCTTGAAAGGACCCTGCTGCACTGCACCAACGCCTATCATGTTCCCAACGTCAGTGCCACGGGCATTTGCTGCAGGACCAATCTACCTCCCAACACGGCATTCAGGGGGTTCGGAGCACCCCAGGCAATGTTCGTGATGGAATGCGCCATCCATATGGCGGCTGCGGAGATGGGCTTGAGCCCTTCGGTCATTCAGGAACGGAACCTTCTGAAAAAGGGTGAAATGTTCCCCTGCGGCATGAGTTACGAGGGCAGCGAAGTGAGAAGGTCCTGGTCCAGGGCGAAGGAACTGTTCGGGCCGCGGGACGATGAGGATTCCGGATTCGACGGACCCGCTCATCTGGTACGGGGAATGTCCTTCATGCCTGTCTGTTTCGGTATATCCTTCACCAACACTTCCCTCAACCAGGCCAGTTCTCTTGTACATGTATACACCGACGGGAGCGTCGGGGTAAGCACCGGTGCCGTGGAGATGGGTCAGGGGGTGAACACCAAGATAGCCCAGGTGGCCGCCATGACTCTGGGCATAGACCTTTCGCTGGTGAAGGTGGAAAGCACCAACACTACCAGGTCGGCCAACTCGTCGCCTACGGCAGCCAGCACCGGGGCGGACATGAACGGCAACGCGACCAGAATAGCCTGCGGGGACATACTCAGGAGGCTCCTGTCGTTTGCCAGGGTTCAGCTGAAGGCGGACCGGGGAAAGGAGGTCGCCATCTCCTGCGGAGAGGTCCTGCTGAACGGCAGGATAGCGGGAATGAACTGGAAGGAGCTTGTGGAAAGGGCTTATCTGGAGCGGGTCAGTCTTTCCGCCCAGGCCCACTACGCCACTCCCGGTCTGCATTTCGACAGAAAAACGGAGAAGGGCAGGCCCTTTGCCTATCACGTGGCTGGTACGGCCGTCACCCGCATCACTCTGGACTGCCTAAGGGGTACCTTCAGTGTTGATTCGGTGGGCATGGTCCATGACGCAGGGGACAGCCTCAATCCCATCGTGGACAGGGGTCAGATCGAGGGTGGCCTTGTCCAGGGGATCGGCTGGATGACCATGGAGGAGTTGAAGTACTCCCGGCCCGAAGGGAAACTGCTGACAGATTCACTTGCCACCTACAAGATCCCCGACATCTGCTCCGTCCCGAAGAATGTGGACATCGAGTTCCTCGGCCTTCACGGGGACAATGCCGGCGTATACAATTCCAAGGCGGTGGGCGAACCGCCGTTCATGTACGGCATAGGGACATATTTCGCAGTGCTGGACGCCATCGGTAAGTTCCGGCCGGGTGTGGAACCCGACTACCGCTCACCGATGAGCAACGAGACATTGCTCCTGCTCCTGGAAGACAGCTGACCGGTCGAATTGAAGAATCCCTACCGGACCGCCGATGTACTGAGAGGAGTACTTATCTACTCCACCGGCGACACGGTGGCTTCCCTTGTACTTGGCCAGTTCTCCATCGCCAGAATGCTGGGTATGGCGCTCATAGGAGGTTCGCTGTACGCTCTGGAAATCCCCCGTTACTTCCGGTTCATCGACAGCAGGACCGGGAGAATGAAGGGTATCAGAGGTTCTCTGACCAGGACGGGCCTTGCAATGCTCTACTTCAATCCTCTGTGGATCGCCAGGCATCTGCTCTTCATCCAGGTTTTCTCCGGGAACTGGGGTGAGGTGAACTGGGACCTGCTCAGGCTCGGACTCTGTTCCTTCGGTGTTAACGTGCCGGTTGCGTTTACAGCCAACTATCTGATCCAGAACAGGATACCGCTGAAATGGCGCTTCCCGGCCAGCGCCGTCTTCTCATCACTGATGGCTGTCTACTACGCCCTGAGTCAGACGCTTTTCTGAACAGATCCGGTCGGAACGCTACCCGATGCCGAAGAAATCCCTTATCCGGCCCAGGAGATGCTCCTTCCTGTCGGGTTGCCTGCTCTTCTCCTCCTTGACCTTCTGGTCCACCATTCTTCCCGATAGGTCCTGAAGCCTCTTGTCCAGCATTGCCGACAGCGGTTCGAGTATTGATCCCTCGTGCTCCAGGAGATCCCTCATTCCGCTCTTCTCCACCATTATGACCTCGGTCTCGCATCTCGCGGTTACGGTCGCGGTCCTGGGCTCACCGGTGAGAAGGCTCATTTCCCCGAAGTAGTCGCCGGCCCTCAGGTCGGCCAGATGGGTGCTCCGGCCCGAACCGTCCGAGATCGATATCTCCACTTCGCCGCCGGTTATAATGAACAGTGAATCCCCGGAATCTCCCTGCCTCACGAGGATCTCACCGGATGAGTAAACATGCCTGGAAGAACTCATCGCCAGATCCTCGATCTGCTGATCGGAAAGAGGCCGGAAGAGCTCGACGCCTCTTAGCCCTCGGACCACTTCGCGCTTCAGGCTTTCCCTCACCAAGTCCTCATGCTGCTGGGACACCTCTCTCACCGTAACGTCGCGGATGGGGAACGGGATGGTCATCCCTGCCCTCTTAAGGGTGTACCAGATGCGCGTCCTCACAACATTCTCGAGCTCGGGCCTCCTGTGGAACTCGTTAATCCAGAACCTCACGTCGTAGATGATGGAGTAATCGCTGAAGCTGTCGAGGAAGACCCTTGGCGCGGGAAAGTCCAGCACTCCGTCCATTTTCTCCAGTACAGCCGTGATTATGCTCTTGACCCGGTCGGGCTTGCTGTCGTAGGAAATCCCCACCTGGACCCGGCACATGTGTTTCCCGTCCGGTCTGGAGTGGTTGGTCACGATATCCTTGGAGACCGTGGCGTTGGGAATGGTGACGCTGTCACCGTCCCTTGTCCTTATGGTGAGGGTCCTCCAGTTCATCTGGACGACAATGCCCTCCTTGTCCCCGACACTTATCCATTCACCAAGTTTGTAGGGTCGCTCCATCTGCAGCGCCAGCCCGGCGAACAGATTGCCGAGAATGTCCTGGAGCGACAGACCGATCACGGCGGAGAGGACCGTGGAAGTAACAAGAAGACCGGACAGCCTGACCCCGAAGATGCCGTTAAGGATTGCCAGAGCCACGATAGCTAGAACGATGCCGTTGATGATGTCTATCACGAGGCGGGGTATGTGCACCTCTACCTGTTTTTTCAGCAGGTAGTCCCAGAACAGCAGGTTCAGCATCTTGAGGACTATGTTGGATGACAGGAATATCGTTGCTGCAAGGGTTATCTTGGAGAAGGTGTTGTCACCGGGGACCCCGAAGGTTTTCAGGATAAGGTAAACGGCGCCTGCGATACCCGCCAGGAATACCCAGAGCCTGAGCCTGCTGCCGGGTGCATGCTTTCTGATGAACAGGAGTATCAGACCAACGCACAGACCCAGGACGACAGCCTCGATGCCGTGTACCACCATCTGCATGTTCATTCGAGAACCTCCGGGAGAGCTGATTTAATGTGAGTACAATAACCGAAATGTCCCTGGAATGAAATAGCCCGGCGAACCCGTCTGTACATGTTAACCCATATGGAATATTGTCGGTTCCTGTATGTATGAATGAATGGATGCGGAGTCTGTCAATACGATGATTGGGGATGACATGCTGGATATGATATTCGCCATTGCCCTCATGGATACGGTCATTGCCGTTCCATCCGAGGGTACGGTCTACGTGCACGAGTGGGGCGTGGTCACTTTCACTGAGGAAAGCGTCGTCATCGGAGGGGACCCTGACATGGTCCCCATAGACCAGCCGTTCCCCCCGGACCACTTCGAGGACATGGTGGTCAGGGCACCCGTGGTGTATTTCTACGGAGAGCCCTTTTCAGGTTACTTCACGGTCACGGTAGGGTCCGGCTCCTTCCTGGAAGCCTACCCGACACCTTCGGACGCCTCCCTGATGTCATCGCCGCCCTTCAGTGAAGCGTCGGCCAGCGCATCATGGAGGATAAACGGCACGTTCCCCAGCACTGACAGGGATATTCCCTTCGACGACGGCACTGTTTCCTGCGTCTCCGATGAACTGCTGGAACTCTGGCGCGAGCCCCCGTCGATGTTCCTCGAGTTCGGGGATGGTTCGAAGGAGATGTTCGTCTACTACGAGTGCTCCATGGCGCCTGTGGACGAGGATGCCTACTGTCCCGTGATCCTGGGCGGCGAAGGGGCTTACCTGGATCCAGGCTACCGGGGTGAGCTTCTGAAGTTCGTCAGGGCGGGAGATTCCGTGGAGATGGTTAACGGGCCCGGTGAGGATGTGGTGAGCATGCTGTGCGACTGGGCGGGCGGAACCATGAAGTCCCAGGAATTGGAAGCCATGTGGGGCACCTGGGAGAGCTGGATCTATGACGGTGCATGGCAGGGAGATACTCTGCTGGTCTTTCCCCTCCCGCGCTCCACCGTGGATAACATCACAAGCATCCGGCTTGATACTGACGCATGGATGGACGTGGAATACTCCAGGTTCTTCCTGGGGATCCTGAGCGAACAGCCGCCGATCTGACGCAAGCCGGCCCGGGTACTAATCCGATCCTGGACTTCCAGTGTCCCTGACGACTATGGTGCACTTCGCCACGAGAGCGGCGATGGCTCCCACAGCTGCGTATGCCGGGATCAGTGCCACACCCAGAAGACCCATGGAAAGCGGGATCTCCAGAAGCGTCCTGCCCTTTTCGTTCAGTATTATGATATGTCTTACGTTCCCCTGGTGGACCAGCTCCTTCACTCTGGAAAGAAGCTCGCTCCCGGTGACATGGAAGACCTTCTCCTCGGATCCTTCTTTCTGAGACATCAATCAACCTCCATATGATCGTAACCGATGGAATCCACTTCAACTTCCATGCCCCGGAGCAGAACCTTCAGACCGCCTCTCCCGGCTTCAGCCCTGCCCACCCGCAGGCAGCCGGACCCCGAAAAGTCCAGCCCGGACGGGGCTCCGAACAGCAGGATGAAATCCTCGCCGGCGGCCGACGCCTCCAGCAGCCTTCCCCTCACGGATGAAAAGAAGATGGAATCATCCAGTTCAAGTATTATATCAACGGCGCTCTCATCGCAAAGATGCCGCGCTTCGGAAAGAAGCCCGTCGGAAATGTCTATCGCGCACCTGACGCCGGCTTCACGGAGTCGCCACGACAACTTCAGCTGGGCTCTCGGACAGAGGAAGGCCCTGAGCTGGTCCGTGAATTCACCGTCGAGCTTATTCTTCATGGGAGTGAGAGGGTCTCCCATCATCCCGCCTGCTTCGCTCAGGAGCCGGGGTGCGTCCAGGGCCCGACCGACGAGGCCCCCGGCCCAGAGGATATCGCCCGGCATAAGGGACGATCTCCTGAGGATGGTCTCGGGATCACTTCCCTCACCGATGGCGGTGAGTGTGACACCGAACCGGGGACCCCTGACGGTCTCTCCTCCGGCGAGGACCACGTCATCCCTCTGCGCCAGTCCGCGGTAGAAGGAAAGAAGCCAGTCAAGCTCCATCTCCGGATCAAGGGTGACAGCGGCGAAGACCCATCCGGTTCCGGCACCCATGGCGGCGATGTCCGACAGCGTCGCTTCCAGCAGCCGCCTGCCCAGAACCTGTGGCGGCGCCCACCATCTGTGGAAATGGGTTCCCTCGAAGAAGCTGTCGGTGGTCACCACCGGACAGGCAATGGAGGTGAGCACAGCACTGTCGTCGCCTATGACATCAAGGCCCGGAATGGTTTCCCTGAGCCTCCTGATCACTCCCCGCTCACCAAGTTCAAAAAGCCTTTGCCCCATTGAGGCCTATCTTTCCAGGATGACCTTCAGGTGCTCCTTGGCCAGATAGCTTCGGTGTTCCGGGGCAGTCATTATCGAGTTCTCTATGCCCTCATCCCCTCCGTAGCAGTCACACCGTGCCTTCCCGGCGTCCATCATTCCCAGCGCCAGCTCCAGTGTCTTCCTGGCCCTCACTGTATTGATCTTCACGTTGGCCATGACGGCCTCGACGGAAACGTCATCCTCGGTCTCGTGCCACACATCGAAGTCTGTTATCATGCACAGAGTGGCGTAGCAAATACCCGCCTCCCTGGCCAGCTTGGCCTCGGGCAGGGCGGTCATGCCGATGATGGCATGCCCCTGGCTCCTGTAGACCATGCTCTCGGCCCTGGTGGAGAAAGCCGGGCCCTCCATGCAGACCAGTGTACCTCCGTGATGGACCGTTGCACCCGCCTTCTCCGCAGCGCTGTTGAGTATTCGGGAGAGCTCCCAGCAGAACGGGTCCCCAAAGCCGATGTGACCCACCATGCCACCGCCGAAATAAGTGGAGCGTCTTATACCCTTGGTCCTGTCGAATATCTGGTCGGGTATCACGAAATGCCTCGGGTGATACTTCTCCTGCAGGCTTCCCACGGCGGAAACGGAGATGAGCTGCCTCACACCGACATGCTTCAGAGCGTAGATATTGGCGGCGTATGGAACTTCAGAGGGTGACAGTGTATGCCCTTCGCCGTGCCTCGGGAGGAATACCAGGGGGATTCCGTTGTGCTCGGCCATTATAAGAGGTGCGGATGGTTTTCCGAAGGGTGTATCCATGTTCAGTCTCTGGTGGATCTTGACCCCTTCGAAGGTGTAGATGCCCGAGCCTCCTATAATACCAATGCGATTGTCCATTTTCGTCCCCTCTTTGAATAAGATGCCTCGTAGTATCTGTTATATATACATTCAACGCCGGTGGAAGGGAAATCAGAGCAGACATGTACAGTAAAGGTTCGATGAAGAAGACAGAGCTTACCGGGCTGACTTTCAGGGGACTCAAGGACTGGATCACAGGTGAAATGGGAATGAAGCCCTACCGGGCAGAGCAGCTGTTCACCTGGGTCCACAGGAAGAGGGTCGGTTTCTTCCATGACATGACGAACATCTCGCTGGAAGCCAGAGCACAGCTTGAAAGCCGGGCGGAAATCACAAGACTCAGCAGCGTGAGTACTCTTTCCGCAGGGGACGGCACGGTGAAGCACTGCTTCGTCCTTGATGACGGTGAGCACATCGAATCGGTGCTCATACCCGACGAATCCAGGCTTACGGCCTGCCTTTCCACCCAGGTGGGCTGCAAATGCGGCTGCATCTTCTGCCAGACAGGCCTGGCAGGATTCAGGAGGGACCTTTCGGCAGCCGAGATCGTGGCCCAGCTCTACGCACTGCAGGATTTCGACGGCCGACGGATATCCAACGTCGTGTTCATGGGAATGGGAGAACCCCTGGATAATTTCCCGAATCTGGAGGATGCTCTGTCAATCATCAGCGATGACAGGGGGATATGCATAGGTGCCAGAAAGATAACGGTCTCGACAGTGGGGCTTCCAGGCGGTATTGCAAGGCTTGCGAGTCTGGATGGTCAGTTTGGCCTGGCGGTCTCGCTCCACAGTGCGGTCGCAGCCACAAGAAGGAAGCTTGTGCCGGTTTCAGGGGCACTTCCCCTGAAGGAGCTGAAGCGTGACCTCAGGCTGTACAATGATATGACCGGCAGAAGGGTCACCCTGGAATACTGCCTCATATCAGGCCTGAACGACTCCATGGAAGAAGCGGCCGCCCTGGCCGACTTCTGTTCAGACATCCAGTGTAAGATAAACCTGCTCGTCTACAATCCAGTAGAGGGAGTGGACCTGCGCAGACCGGGTACCGCTGAGGTGGAGAGGTTCATGGAGTACCTGTACCCCAGATGTCAGGCCGTGACCCTCAGGCGATCAAGGGGAAGCGACATAGCCGCGGCCTGCGGACAACTGGGTGCCCCTAGAATGACACCGAACAGGTAAGCCTCAGGCCGGTAAGGTCCTTGCCCTCTCCCGCCAGTGACGAACCGGTGCCGACCCATTCAGGGGAAACCACCAGGTCCAGCGAGGCGGACTCACCCAGACAGACCCTGGCACCCACTTCCGCACCTATCACTCCAGCCCCTGTGCTAGTCTTGTCCTGAGTTCCCGCGGGACTGTCCCACAGCAGCATTCCGCCTCCGTAGATGCCCAGGAGGGGCTCGATCCCCCTGGGACCCGCAAACCTCCTGTACAGCGGGTACATCCGATAGCCCACCGTCAGAGGAATGGCGGAGATGCCGTCGAATGCACTCCTGTCCGAACCTGCGCTGAGGTAGCCTGTCTCGATGATGAACACGTTTCCCAGGGAAGGCGGTATCTGGATGGAAGCCACGAAGGCAGGTCCAGGGGTGAGCTGGGCATCGGAGTCGAGCAGTGCCGGCATCCAGACCCCGGCCCCTACGGAGAACTCCAGGTCGCCCCTCTCTTCAGCCGAGGACAGGCAGGCAAGCAATATGATCATCAATATCGCTGCTTTCATGATCAACTCCTAACTTATAGTATTAAGTAATCACAGTAAACACATGATAAACGCATGACCTGAACCCATCAGAACTCTATGCCTTTCCTTGCCTGAAGACCCTCGGCAGCGAAGTAGTGTTTTACTTCCCGCATCTCAGTGACCAGGTCAGCTGCCTGCACGAAGGAATCCGGGGCACAGCGGCCGGTTATCACCAGCTCCAGCTCTTCGGGCCTCTCATCTATGAGTTCCATCACTTCGGTTTCCTCCAGCAGCCCCAGGTGGACCGTGACGCTGAGCTCGTCCGCCACTACCATCCCGTAGAGGCCGGAAGACATGGCCCTGCGGATGCTCATGAGACCCCTTCGGGCCCTGTCAATGTCATCCCTGCCAGGCTTCTCTCCCTTGCAGAGGAGTTTCGGAGAGCCGTACTGCTCGATGGTGATGAGACCCGGAAAATGGTCCGGAAGTTCCAGCTCTGAATAAACGGTCCCCTTCATGAACTGCCCGATATAGACTCTCATGCCCGAGCAGGCCGCCCTTACGGCAAGTCCGATGGCCGCCGTGGTCTTGCCCTTTCCGTTGCCGGTGTAAAGCTGGAGCCTGCCCTTCATGCTCACTCCCCTCAGGAGATAAGATATAGGTTCGCAATTGTTCGGGGAAGTGGTCGGGTAATCGGCCCGGGGCAGTTTCACTTGACACGATGACAAGGTGACTTTCTAGTATGCGATACCTTTGCAGTGATGGGGGCTTTGCGTTTTGAACCCGCTCATCCCGCCTGACGTCAGTACGATCAGAGAGGGGAAATGGTCCTTCCGGGGCTCACTCCTCCTGGCAGACATCTCCGGTTTCAGCAGCCTGACCGGCAAGCTGGCCCTTCAAGGCAAGAGGGGGACCGAGGAACTCTCGGAGATACTCAACACCTTCTTCAGCAGCATGTACGGCATTGTCAGGGAGCATGGAGGCTTCGTCCTGTCCTCAGCAGGCGACTCCATGCTGGTCCGTTTCCCCGAGGGATCGGACCCCACCGTATGCGCCGGCAGGATGATGGACAGGATGGGGTCCTTCGGACGCCTGGAGACCATTGCGGGTGTTTTCGACCTGGACATCAAGGTAGTCATAGGCAGAGGTCCCTGGGGAGAACTGGTGATCGGGGACACCGAAGACGCCCACCTGTTCCTTGCAGGCGACCTTGTAGCCCGAATGGCCATGGCGGAGGAGTCCGCCCTTCGAGGAGAGATAGTCTCGGTAAGTTCGGACCTCGAGTTCCGTGCGCCCTTCGGCAACCCTCAGAGCATTCCGGACGAAGCCTTCTACATTCCGGGCACAGAGACCATGCCCGGGGAGCACAGATCCATCTCCGCAATCTTCGTTAACGTTACTGGATACGACCCGGCCGCCCCCCCGCTGGAAAGTATCACGGACCTCTTCCTGGACATATCCATGACAGCAAGAAAGCATGGAGGCGTTGTCCAGATGGATGACAACATGCTGCCGGGAGGATGCAGGATATTTCTGCTCTTCGGAGCTCCCAGGTCCTACGGGAATGACCTGGTCCATGCCGTGATGGCGGGTATGGAGATAAGGGATCGAATCAAGTCCCTATCGGGACTTCAGGCCCGGATGGGCATGGACGAGGGTTACGCTTTTGCCGGGGTCATCGGCAGCTCCTGGCGCAGGCATTATACGGTCATAGGAGACGTCGTGAACACCGCTGCAGGCATAGCCGATTCGGTGGATGCAGGTCTTCTGGGAGTCTCAGACAGGGTTTGCAGGATGTCAAGGAGCGATTTCCTCTTCAGTGAAATGGGGACCGTACGCTTGAGGGGAGGTGAAAGGGCCCTGAGACTGTTCTCCCCGGTCTCCAGAAGGTCAGATCCGGTGTACAGCTACGGTTTCGTGGGCAGGAAGAGGGAAACCCATGAACTCATGGATGGTATCCTGTCGGGAGGCTGCCTGAGGCTACTGGAGGGCGAAGCCGGCATCGGGAAGACCAGGTTCCTGGACAGGCTCTCGGTGATGCTCACGGCAAGGGGAATCACCGTACTCTCCGGAACATCCGTCGAACAGGGACAGACCAACGGGATCTTCGCCTCGCTGGTGGGTGAGATGGCGGGAATGCTGGAGGGGGATTCACAGTCTGTAAGGAAGAGCAGGCTGTGGAACCTTGTCAGCGACCTGGAGGATTCGTCCGGCACTCTTTCGCGCCGTGAGGCCTTTCTAGGGCGAATGCTCTTCTCCATCGACTATCCTGATTCGGATTACAATCGACTTCCGCCGAGGCTGAGGAGGGAAAACCTCATCGACGGGATCTGCGACCTCATCACGGCCAGGCCCGGTCATATATGCGTGATCCTGGACGATCTTCACAACTGCACCGACGAGGACCTGCAGGCGGTGGAATACATATGCAGGAAGGTGATGGAGCAGTCCCGTGCAGAAGTATCGTTCATCCTGTCCAGGAGACCCGACGAGAGACCCCTGCTCCGGTCGGGAGAACCCGTCGCGGACCTGATGACCCTCAGCAGCCTGGACAGAGAATCAATGGACGAGCTCATGCTGGATATCCTGGACGGCAGTCCCATGAAGGAGGACCTGGAGGGACTAATAAGGAGCAGGACGGAGGGCAATCCCTTCTACCTGATGCAGTTTCTCATGTACCTTGTGGAAGAGGGACTCATAGCCCTGCAGGAAGGAAGATGGGGCCGGACCGAGGATTACAGCGACGAGAAACTTCCTGGGAACATCTTCTCAATGATAATGGCAAGGATAGACAGGCTGGAGAAACAGGCCAAGGAGAGCCTGAGAATAGGCAGTGTGATGGGCCTCCGGTTCGACGAGGAAATAGTGAGGCGGGTGGCGGGGAGGGACGTTCACTCAAGCCTGTCCGAATGCAGTGACGCGGGTCTGACTTACAGGTCCGAGATCAGGGCCCTGGAATTCGTCTTCTCGCACACTCTGATCAAGGACGTCACCTACGACTCCATCCTGAGAAAGCGGAGAAAGCAGATCCACGGCACCATCGGCAGTATCCTTGAGGAGATGTACTCCGACGACATCGAGACGATCTGTCCCGTACTGGCCTACCATTTTCTGACGGCGGAGATCTGGCCCCGTGCGGTGGACTACAATATCATGGCCGGGGAGAAAGCCTGGTCCGAGTACAGGAATCAGAACGCGATCCAGCACTACCAGAGCGCCATAGGGATAATGGAGGATCACCCGGATGGTTCCTCCGGCAGGCTTGCCGAATGTTACAGGGAGCTTGGCAGGATACATGACCGGCTTGGACGCTATGACAAAGCTCTGGAGTTCTACGACCATGCGCTTGGCTCGGTTTCCGATACCGCCATGACGGGAGATGTTACGCTGCTCAAGGCAGACATCCTCTACACAATGGGGCAGGTGGATGAGTCCCTTGCCATGCTTGACGACATCCAGGAAATGCTTGGCGGATCCGGCAGGGAGCATCCTCTGCTTCTTATCCGCATCGAGTGTTTCAGGGCCTGGGCCTACTGCGTCATCGGCAGGATCGATGCCGCCATGGAAAAGGCTCTGGAGGCTGTGGAGCTGTCCGAGGCCCTCACCGGGTTCCCGGAGAGGGAGTGTGATCACCGGAGAGGCTATGCCTACAACACGCTTGCCACGGTACACTGGGGCAACGGAGATTACGCCAGTGCACGGGATTATTACCAGAAAGCCCTTGCCATAGCCGGTCATCAGGACATGAAGAGGGAGATGGCCGTTACCTGCGGGAACATAGGACTTGTTTCCCAGAAGATGGGCAGGCTGGACGAGGCGGTGGACTCTTTCAGGATGCAGCATTCCCTTGCAGGGGAGATAGGCGAGAAGCTGATACTGCTCACGTCCAACGGTTCTCTTTCCACTGCCTACAGTTCTCTGGGCATGCTGGATGAAGCCCTGGAGGCGGCGGAGACATACCGCAGACAGGCAGAGGAGCTGCCGGCCATGCAGGACGTTCTGCTGGCACACAATCAGCTGGGGATCATCAACCTGGCCCTTGGACGGGAATCCGTTGCATGGGAATACGCCGAAAAAGCACTGAGCCTCCCCGGCAGCTCATCCTACGAGAGGGAGAGAACCAACTCGATACTCCTGAAGAGTATGGTCTGCATGGAAGGCGGCGATGACGACGAAGCCGGGAAGCTGCTCCACCTTGCGGAGGACCTTGCAAGGGGTCTCCATTCCAAGAGCCTTCTCATGAACGTACTCACGGCATTGATCTATCACAGGGCCGCGGTCTCCAAGCCGGAGGGCGTGATGGAGATGCTGAAAGAGGCGGAGGGACTGGTGGAGGAAATGGGTGTTGTCACCGGTGCCGGACGGATCAGCGTTCTTCGAGGCAGGGCCCTTCTCCTTGACGGCCGAAGGCCGGGTTCAATCGCTGAGACTGAGAATGCCATGGCGATTTTCAGTGAGCACGGGCTCAAACCGGCACTTGCCGATGCTCTGGACTTCAGGTGCTCCCTCTTCGGCCCTGAGGAGTCATTGACCGCGGAGGAGTCCGCCTGCCGTGATCAGATTGCTTCAAGGCTCGAAGAACTGGAAACGGATATGGGGATCAGGACCCGCAGACGGAGCGCGGTGCTCCAGATCCTGTAGGGCCGGAAGCAGCGGATCAGAAGGATCAGTGTGCGTGGGGCGTATCCGGGATCAGTACCTGTCCAGGTATCTCTCTATTTCCCAGTTGTGGATGACCCTTATATACTCGTCCCATTCGCGCCTCTTGTTGAACATGAAGTGGCGGAAGATGTGCTCTCCCATGGCATCACTCAGTACTTCGTCCTTCTCCAGCAGGTTCAGGGCCTCGAACAGGTTCGAGGGCAGCTGGTATATCTTCAATCGCCGTTTTTCCCGCATGCTCATCTGGAAAATGTTCCTGTTAACCGGATCGCCGCAGTCCATGTCCTTCCGAATACCGTCAAGACCAGCAGCCAGAAGAACGGTGAGGGCCAGATAGGGATTGCAGGAGGGATCCGGGACCCTTACCTCGCATCTGGTCTCAGAACCCTTCCTGGCAGGTACTCTTATCAGGGGCGAACGGTTCTTCTCTGACCAGGCCACGTTGACCGGAGCTTCGAAGCCGGGAACCAGGCGCTTGTATGAATTAACCAGGGGGTTGGTTACCGCCACCAGTGCCCTGGCATGGTGAAGCAGT
>CAZXEF010000049.1:0-16752 GCA_964639605.1 uncultured bacterium
ACCGGCTCTTTCGAGGTTGATACAGACAAGCTCGAGAATGTCGGGCTCGTCGTCCACCACTGCTATCAGTTT
Organism: uncultured bacterium; assembly: GCA_964639605.1. Taxonomy (GTDB): domain Bacteria; phylum Fermentibacterota; class Fermentibacteria; order Fermentibacterales; family JCC-6; genus Aegiribacteria. The sequence goes on from CAZXEF010000049.1 coordinate 73, forward strand.
CCTTCCCGCCATATCCACCTCGAGATCCTTCCTCATTTTATGCGGTACGCGCTGGACCGAATGTATATTGGACCTGTGCCGGTTGTCCATCCTTGCCTTGGTCCACCGGGTTGAGGATATTCCATTTCGTCCCGTGAGAAAACAGCCATCGGGAGGGGGCTCAGCCACATGAGAACAGGGATAGAGCAGCTGGAAAGATCGGATATCGCCAGGATCACAAGGGCCTGCGTACCGGTGCGGGTTCCTGCAGGTCAGGACCTGATCGAAAAGGGAGAGGGGTCCGACGACCTCTACATAGTGACCGAAGGCTCCTTCAAGGTATACGATGACACTCTGGGGGAAGATTTCGTGCACGCCATCCTGGAGCAGGGGGACATCTTCGGAGAGATGTCCTTCATCGATGGGATCCCCAGGTCCGCCTCGGTCAGTGCAATCTCCGACGGGGCAGTTCTGAGGATGGGAAAAGGTGAGTTCGACAGCCTTCTGGAGTCGAGCCCGGACACCGCCATGCTCTTCATCTTCACCCTGGCCAGGGTTATCACCAGGAGGCTGAGGGACGTTAACGTAGCCCTCCGGAACATGACCTTCAGCGAGAGCGACCGGGACACGGAAAACGTCATCAGGGAGGTCATTTCCCAGATGAGGCAGGCCGTACATATCGAGATTGACGAGGAAGTCTGACCCTCAGGCCGCAGATAACTGACTACTTAAGCAGAGAAGTCACCCTCCTGCCGAATTCCGTCGGGTTCTCCGGCCGGCCTCCAGCCATCACCATGCCGAGATCGAAGAGAATCCTCACGTAATCCTTCAGTCTGTCCCCCGACCGCTCCTTCTCGAAAAGCTCCTGAAGCTTCCCTATGACGGGGTGGGTCGGGTTCAGCTCCAGAATCTTCCTTGCATCGGGTATATCCTGGTTAAGTGAACGCATCATCTGGCGAAGCATGTCGCCGGGGTCGCTTCGGTCACTGACAATTATACAGGGGCTATCCTTGAGTCTCGGCGAGAACCTGACGACCTCCACACTGTCCCCCAGCTGGTCCTGCATGTACTCGAGGAGCCCGGCATATGTCTCCTCGGCATGCTTCTTCTCCGCCTTCTCCGCATCGCTCAGGTCCCCCTCGTCCAGTTCTTTTAGAAGCGATACCAGCTTCCTGCCCCTGTACTCCCCCAGGGCCCCGAGCATGAACTCGTCCACAGGACTGTCGAAGAGGAGGACCTCTTCATCGTCCCTGCCCGCAGATTCCAGGTAGGGGGAAGATGCCAGCTCCCTCCTGTCGGCTCCCGTGATATAGAAGAGCCGGTCCTTCTCCTCGGGTAGTCCATCTGCAATCGCCTTCAGGCTTCTCCTGCGGTCAAGGCTCTTCGGGGTCCAAACCATGAGAAGGTCCGCAAGCTGGTCCCTGTGCTGCGTGTCGGAGTATATGCCTTCCTTGACGAGATCGCCGAAGCTGTCCCAGAACCGGTGGTAGCTGTCCGGGTCGTTCTCGAGCATGTCTTCCAGCCACCCCAGGATCTTCCCGGTAAGAGCTTTTCTTATGACCCTCACTGTCCTGTTCTCCTGGAGAGTCTCCCTGGAGATGTTCAGGGGCAGGTCACTGGATTCCACCACTCCCTTTATGAACCGCAGGTATCTCGGGAGCAGCTCGTCCGCCTCCTCCTCTATCATCACCTTCTTTATGAACAGCCTTACTCCGGTCCTGTAGTCAGGCATGAGCATCTCCATGCTCCGGGAGGAGGGAATGTAGAGGAGGGTGTAGAACTCGGTTGTCCCCTCCGCGTGGAAGACCAGTCTGGAAAGCGGCTCATGGGGATCAAAGCTCAGGTGCTTGTAGAACTCGTCATACTCTTCACCTGAAACCTCTTCCTCCGGCCTGGTCCAGATGGGCTTCCGGCTGTTCACCGGCTCCTTCTCCCAGTCATCGACCCCTTCGGACCTTACGTACACGGGGTAGGAGATGAAGTCCGAATACCTTCGCACAAGCTCTCGGAGCCTGAATCCCTCCAGGTACTCGTCCATCCCCTCCTTGATGTGGAGGATCACGCTGGTTCCCTCGGGGATGTCCTCCTCTTCCCGCAGCGTGAAGGTATCACGGCCGGTGGATTCCCATCTGTAACCCGGCTCACGGCTTCCTGCAGGCCTGGAGAGGACCTCGACCCTGTCCGCGACCATGAACGTGGAGTAGAAACCGACGCCGAACTGGCCTATGAGCTCAGGTGTGGTCTCATCCCCTGACACGGAGAGTCCATCCAGGAAACCCCTGGTGCCGGAGCTGGCTATGGTGCCGAGTTCCCGGGCCATCTCCTCCTCTGACATGCCGGTTCCGTTGTCGCGGACGGTGAGGGTCCGGGATTCCCTGTCCGGAAGCACTTCTATCCTCGGTTCACGGCCGGTATCGAGATCTGGTGAGGTCAGCATCCTGAACCGGAGCTTGTCGATCGCGTCGGATGAATTCGATATCAGCTCCCGAAGAAAAATGTCGGGATGCGAATACAGACTGTTGATGACTATGTCCAGAACTTTTCTGGTCTCAGCCTTGAATTTCAGCTTTCTGGAATTGCCTGGCATTCCTTCTCCTTCCAGCGGTATTTCCTAGCGTATCCTTCCTTCCAGAAAAGGCACCTGGAAGACCTTCTCATGGAAGACAGGTCCGTGTCCGAAATAACCCTCCTCGCCGAATAGTTCCCCATGGTCCGAGGTGACGGTAATGTAGGTATTCTCAGGAACCATATCGAACAGCTTTTCGAAGACCCCGTCAAGGTACCTGACCGTTTGGACCTGTCTTTCGCGAAGCCTGTCTAGCTGCTGCTGGTCGAAGAACCTGGGTGATTCCTCGTCCTCCATCAGCTTGCCGCCCACTACATGATCGTCAAGGTGCTTGAAGACTCCATGCACTCCGCTGATCCGCGGCCATTCATTCATGGGTTCGCTGGGCAGGGCGTAGGGGTAGTGGGTCTCCCCCACGTTCAGCAGGTAGAAGCTCGGCCTGTCTGGGCTGAAGGTCATCTCGTCAAGCATGGCGGCCATGTCGTTGTGGTCCGGCATGAGCTTCCAGGAGTCGAAACCGCTGTTGACCGGAGTGTGGCTGTTAAGGACCGGAAGTGAGACCATGGCCCTGGTTATGTATCCCAGGGTGCTCCTGAGATAGTCCGGCAGATACAGTCTGGGCACCAGGCTCTTGAATTCGATCCCCCTTGCGCCAAGTCTTTCGTTGAACCTCACGAAATCCTTCTTGTAATACTCGGAAGCGAAGACATTCCTGGGACTGGTGTGCGGCATCAGTCCCATCAGAAGGTTGTAATGGGAGGGAGCCGTCCATGATGCATAGGAGTAGCGGCACTCGGTCTCTCCCAGTTTCATTATGGTCCTGGGACAGGCCTCCATGAAGGTATCGTATCGGCAGCTGTCCAGGATCACGATGATATAGTTGAGAAGATCGTCCGATGGGGGTTCAGCCGCGCTGCGAACCGTTCCGACCGGTCTGTCGCGTCCTTTCTTCCTGCCGAAAATGGCCATCATACCTCCGGGAATTGGGTCAATTGCTATTACAAAAGTCAGAGTTTACCGACAGGCACCTCCATGGGGCGGCCTTCGAGACCGGTACGGTTCAGTCAGCGCAATGGCAGCGTGGCGGACCAGATGTCGCTCATGACCTCTTCGCTCCAGATACCCACCAGGATGTTCATGGCCGACGCCAGAGCAGCGTAGCTGGGCGAGTCCAGCTCCCAGTGGAACCGGTAGTTCTCCTGGAAGACAAGATCGTAGGTGTGACCGTCCAGCAGCGTGACATCGACATCGATGACCGCCTCCCACTTCTCGCCGACGACCCTGCCGCCGAACTCCCTGACGAAGCCTTCCACTATCATGTCCTCGGGAAGCATGGTCGAACTGCGGAGGACCGCACCCCATGCTCCGGTGGAAACCATGTCCCGAAGCAGTATGTCAGGCAGCATCTCGATCGGCCTGCTGCTCCAGATATCCATGGAGGACTTGTTGATGGTCCCGTCCTCGCAGAAGACAAGCATCTGCACGCCCTGAACCGACTGGGCGGCGGTGAAGTCCTTGATCTGCACCACGTACCTCGTGGAAATATTCAGGGGGGCAGGTCTCTCAGGCTCCACCGACCACACTGTGGCTGTGGATGCCGGATCTCCCCCGATGGGAACGTTGACCGTAATGCATGCGGAGGAAACTATTACAAGTAAAACCAACAGGGTCTCGATCGGCCTGCGCATCACTGCCAGACCCCCTCTCCTGAAGTTCGTATGAATAGTACGGACGGGTCCGTTCGCAGTATCTCCAGAAGACTGGAGAAGTTGTTGAGCATCTCCGAACTCTCCGTCAGCAGTTCATCAAGTTTATTCGCGAACCTTCCGATAGGTTCCGAGAGATCATGCAGCTCGACGATAAGGGAATCCAGTTCCCCGGCTATCCGTGGAGCCATGCTGTCCAGCCGGAGCACCAGTCTGTCAAGGTCCCTCCCGAGCCTTGTATATGTGATGAGAAGCGAGTCAAGGTTCTCGGAATTGCTGAGCAGCAAGTTCTCTATTCTCTCTATCCTGTCCCTGGAAAGTATGGCGTTGGTGTTCTCGAGCAGCTGCAGCAGCTGATCGTTCAGGGCCTTGAAATCTATTTCATGGATTATCTCCGTTATTCTCGTCAGGGTGGTGGTGACATTCTGGAAAGCACCCTCGCCCACGGGTATGACGGTATATTCCACATCGAAGCTGAAGCGCCGCAGAGTTCGACTGCTTATTGAATCAGCGCTGAGGTTGATCACCTGGAGGCCCGTTATGCCGATGAGCTGCATCGTGGCCACAATGGTGGAATCCATACGAAAATCCGAGCGGATCTTCATCAGCACCTCCACCAGCCTGCCGTCGGGAGCGATATCGATACTGTAGACATGACCTATGGTGACACCGTTGTACATGACGTTGCCGCCCTCGTTGAGCCCCTGGACCGACCATGGGAAGTAGCTGACGTAGATAGTGGTGTTCTGCTCCCTGAAACCGCCGCTCAGCCATATGATGAGCAGGACTGAGATCATTATTCCGAAGAAGAAGAACAGCCCCAGTTTGAATTTGTTGCCAGTCATAGACATGTCAGCTGTCCTTACCCTCCTCCGCAGCATCCCTTCTGAAGAATGCCCGCACCCGGCCGTCCCCGCTGCTGTCCCGAAGTTCCAGGGCAGTGCCCCTGGCGATGATGCCACGGGCCTCGGCGTCAAGCATTATGACCCTGTCCGAGATAGCAAATATACTGGCCAGCTCGTGTGTAACAATGACTACGGTTGTTCCAAGTGACCGGTTTATGGTCCTGATGAGATCGTCCAGATGAGAGGACGTGACCGGATCGAGCCCTGCCGATGGCTCGTCGAAGAAGAGAACCTCGGGGTCGAGGGCCATGGCCCTTGCAAGTCCGGCCCTCTTCTGCATTCCGCCGGATACCTCCAGAGGGCTGGAGTCGGCGAAGTCCGCCAGTCCCACCGTATCCAGCTTGCTGTAGGCCACCGTGACTATCTCGTCCTCCGTCAGGTCGGTGTACTCCTTCAGCGGGAGCATGACGTTCTCAATAACCGTGAGGTTACCAAGCAGGGCCCCGGACTGGAAGGTGACGCCCCATCTCCTCCTGGCCCTCTGCAAGGCTTCAGGGCTTGACCAGATATCCGTCTCCCTGAACAGGACCCTGCCCTTCCAGGGTTTCACCAGACCAAGCAGGTGCTGCATAAGCGTACTCTTGCCGCACCCGCTCTTGCCGACTATGGCAATTATCTCGCCCTTCTCAACCGAGAAGTTCACATCGTCCAGGACCATCTGTTCCCCCCAGCCTCCCTGAAGGCCCTCCACCTTTATTACCGTTTCCATTCTACATGCTCAATCCAGGTCTTATTTGGACGAAGAGAAGCGAGAGAAGGGCATCCGCCAGTATGACCATGAATATGCTCAGCACAACCGCTGCGGTCGTGGCCTGGCCCACGGCCGAGGCTCCGCCCCTGACCCTCATGCCCATGAAACTTCCAACATTGGCTATTATCACGGCGTAGACTATGCTCTTCAGCATTCCCCAGATGATGTCCAGAGGTATGAGGGCCTTGCCCAGTTCCGATATGAATGTCTCCGCCGGCAGTCCCAGGAACATGGTCCCGGCAAGCAGACCCCCGAATATCCCGGAGAGGTTCGCCAGGAGGACCAGGAAGGGCATCACCAGGAGAAGGGCCATCATCTTCGGTGTGACCAGGTAACTGAAGGTGTCGAAACCCATCACCCTCAGGGCGTCAACCTCCTCGCGAACCTGCATGGTCCCTATCTCCGCGGCGTAGGCTGAGCCCGACCTTCCCGCGACCAGCACCGCCGCCAGCATTGGTCCTATCTCCCACGTGATACTGTACCCCAGAAGGGCAGGCATGAAGGTCTCGGCTCCGAAGACCCTCATCTGAAAACCCGCCTGGTATCCCAGGACAACTCCCAGAAGCCAATTGAGGACCGCAACTATGGGAATTGCCTTGTACCCCGATTCCTCCATGTAATAGAGGACCATCTGCCACCTTATCTTCAGAGGATGCATAATTAGCTGGACGAATGCCCCCATGGTCTCGATAAGGAACCTCATCAGCGACACTATCATCGTAGCGAACTCGTACCCGCTCTGGCCGAAGGCTTCCACAACATCCCTGAACGAGGACCTGCCCCGCGCCTCCCTGCCCCTGGAGTCGAACTTCGCCAGACTCTCGAAAAGGCTCTTCACGGAAGCTGGAGTATTCTCCATCCTAACCCTTACGCCGGCCCTCCTGAGTTCCTTGCAGAACCCGTGCAGGACCACGGCGGGTACGGAGTCGATGCCGGTGCTTTCCTTGAAATCCAGGACCAGCTGCCCCGAATCCATCACTTCCCTGCGATGGCTTTCGATGAAGTCCCTGATAGGACCAATCTCGCTGTCCTCGAGGACTCCGTGGACACAGATCCTGGGATTGTCGAACTCCAGTTTATCCAGCAATGTTCCTCAACCTCCATGGCGGAAAGCCGTTCAGACGGATACGGGATAATTTAATCCAATCGATGACTCTGCGCTACATTGTCCCGGTCCGCACCTGGAATAAGGAACCATCGTTCCATGTATAACGGTTGAAGGAGGTGCGGGAATGAGACATGAAAATAGCAGCAGCAGGGCCGGCACGATGGATTACGGTGTTCTCTGCAGCTTCATACTGCTGATACTGGCGTTCGAGGCTATACCCGGTTCATCCATGGGAAGGCTGGCGACCAGGACGGGAAGCGATGAGATGCGCGGGTTCGACCCCGGTGAGCTCTACGAGATCCCTCCCGAGCTGCCGGAAGAGAACCCTGTTGACGTCGAGCACATCATCAATACAGAGATACCGGACGTAGTGGAACCCGATCTCATCATCAGCACAGATACTGACACTGCGGGACTACGCATAGTCGACACGATAGACCCCAACATACTGGAACCCGACGTGGAACCCGACAACACCATTCCGGAACCGGGGACTTTCATACCTCACAGCGTACTGCCTGTATGCACTTTCAGACCGATGCCTGAATACCCGGACATGGCCAGACAGGCAGGTGTCGAGGGCAGGGTCACCCTTCAGGTGTTCATCTCCACGGAGGGAGTCCCGCTTGATGCAGTCGTGGTCCAGAGCTCGGGACTGGCCAGCATGGACAACGCAGCGCTTGATGCCGTCATGAGAAGCAGCTGGTCTCCCGCCAGAAGGGACGATGGAGTCCCGGTGGGCGTCTGGACCGCCGTCATCTACAATTTCGTCCTGGAACAGAACTGATACGGAACAAGATGTTGTATGGAGACGGTGGATCCGGAACAGCCGGCTCAGTGTTCAAGTACAAGGGACTCGAAGGTCTGCCTGAGGGAGACGAGATAGTCGGTGAAGGGTCCGGAAAGCCTGGACCTGGGATCCGGAAGCTCGATCGTCTCCCTCCTCACGATCTTTCCGGGTCTGTGCCCCAGTACTACTACCTTCTCTGCCAGGTACACCGCTTCCTCGATGTTATGAGTGACGAATATCACAGTAGTGGAAGCCTTCTTCCAGAGGTCTCTGAGGCTGTTCTGGAGTTCCTGGCTGGTCCTGGCGTCCAGTGAACTGAAGGGCTCGTCCATCAGAAGAAGGTCGGGACTCATCACAAGGCATCGGGCCAGGGCCGCCCTCTGCTGCATACCTCCCGAGAGCTGGTGGGGATAGGAGTCACCGAACGCCGAAAGGCCCACGGTTCCAAGCATGGTCTCCACCTCCTCCCTCCTGTCGGAGCGCTTCATTCCCGACGCTCTGAGGGGAAATTCAATGTTTGACCTCACGGTCATCCAGGGGAACAGCGCACCCTGCTGGTAGACGTATCCAATTACCGGTTCCCTGCCGTCGATACCCTTGGGCAACGTGACCCGCCCTGTGTCCGGTGTCTCGAGACCGGCAATCGTCCTCAATAGAGTGGTCTTGCCGCAGCCGGTGGGGCCGAGGACACAGAGGAAGTCCCCGGCCTCGACCTGAAAGTCCACAGGGCCCAGTGCATGGACGTCACCCGACGCTTCCCTGAAAGTAACGGAGAGGTCTGACACTGTCAGTCTTCTCATCTCACCTCTCCCTGCTCCTTAGCACCAGGGACTTCTCTCCAAGAGCCTCCAGTCCCCTGGAGAAAGCGGCACCGATGCAGGCCACGATGATTATGCTGGCCAGCATGATATCGTATCTGGAAAGCTGGTAGGAGTATCTGATGAGGTATCCTATGCCCGAGTTGGTTCCGGGAAGCATCTCGGCCGCGATTATGACCATCCAGCATCTTCCTATTCCCATCCTGAGGCCGTGGAAGATGTCCGGCAGGGCTGAGGGGACTATCACGCTCCTGAAGGTGAAGAGCCTTCCCGCTCCCAGTATCCCCGCCGCTTCCAGATGTATCTTCCTGACGCTCCTCACGCCCTGCATAGTTCCCAGGATTATAGGAAAAACCCCGCCCCAGAAGAGTATGAATATCATGCCCAGCTGCATCTCGTTCAGCAGGTTCTTCTGGTACATCAGATGCCGGAGCCCCAGTACCTGAGCGAAGGTTCTCGCCTTGAAGATGATTATGGAAAGCGGGAGCAGGGCTATGGCGGAAAGGGGTCTTGCCATCTCCACCATGAGCGACAGCAGCCTCCTTGCATGTGCGGAGGCGCCCATGACAAGTCCCAGAGGGATCCCCACCAGGGCTGCAAGGGAAAAACCCACTGCAACCCTGGCAAGACTCACAAAAGAGCTCCAGGCAAGTGATCCTGTGGATATCTGGTCCTCAAGGGGATGGACCAGAACATGAAGCACCCTTCCAGGCGATGGAAGGAGAGTGTCCGATCCTCCACCGGTGGCCAGGGTCCACCACAGGACCAGGAGCAGGGGAATGGCGAGGCCGGGAAGAGAATGACAGGCCCTCCCCGTAACCTGCCGCAGCCGCCTGCCGATTCCGCCTGATCCTATGGTGCTACCTCAGTCCCTCCGGCATCAGTGAGAAATCGTACAGGACTGCTGCGTTCATCTCGTTATCCTTTTCGGAAAGGGGTCCGGTGAAGGCGCCCAGTCCTCTCATGTTGTCCAGTATGGCCTCCATGTTCCCGAGCCAGTCGTCCGTGAGCTGCATATCGTAACCGCTGGTGCCCATGGATATGATCTCCACCTCCACGGGATTCCCGATCCACTCCGCAGCTGCTTCGGCGGCATCCTCAGGGTATTCGTTGATGTACCGGGTCGCAGCCGCGAACAGCCTCAGGGCGGCGGCGATATCATCCGGTCTCTCAGCTATCGTAACGTCCATGGAGGCTATTGCGCAGCAGGGATGGTTGATGAAATCACCGGGAGGAAGGTCGGAGAGTGCCGCTACGCACTTCCCTATGCCGTTGTGCTCCGCCAGGGCGCAGGCTGGATTGTTCGACACGTAGCCGTGAATGGTTCCGTTCTGAAGGGCAGGATTGAGATTGGCCTCACCCTGGGCGTTGAAGAGCAGGATATCTGAACCCGGCTCAGGGTTGCCCTGCATGCTCCAGGCTATCCCTTCCTCGGTCAGGGCCGACTCGAATATTAGAAGGGCCACGGCGCTGGGACTCTTGTAGCCGATGACCAGGGGCTCCTCACTTGATCCGGCCCACTGGACGAAACTATCCCAGTCGGTGACATCCTGGTTGTCGGCCGATACGACCAGCATATCCCCCCTGCTGTGCAGCGGGCTTATTATCCGGACCCCGCTTCCCTGGTCGGCACTGGCGGCGAAGGGGATGACACCCCCGAACCCGATATCGAACAGCCCGGCTACCATGTTGTTGGGAAGGTTGATGGCTCCCTGTGACTGCACAAGCTCGATCTCCAGGACCTTCACACCGTCCTCCACCAGGGCGTAGTACTTTTCGCCGAGGGGCACAAGGTAGATGCCGTAAAGGTCACGCATGGCCTCGCCTCTAAGGGCGGAGATGAAGACGGCTGAATGATGGTCATGATTGCAGTGGCCCACCCGCAGCAGAGGCACTTCGACGCTGAGGTCGGGGGCGGTCTCGACCGAATCGGTCGCTGTCCGGGGAACATCGGTCCGGTCAGCTTCACCGCCGCAGCTTACGATTGCGAATATAGAGAAAAGAACGACAAGGAACGATGCAGACTTGGTCAGTCCAGACATATTGATCTCCAATTTGGAAAGGGATATTACTACAACCTGCAGCTTTTCGGTAGGATCCTCACACTCCGGTACCTCCTCTCATTTTGTCCTGCTGAGACTTTCCGGGAGAATCTGTGCAAACCGCCACGGCGGGTCAACCGCCTGACATCCACAAGATTCAGTCACTTTCGTCATCCTGTTTACGCAGATACCATTTCCAGTTAACATGCTCTTCGGAACACGGCAGGTCCCCTCAACACAGGACTACGTCCGAAGGAGCTGTATTCCTGTGCCTTGCTCCATGACATTGTGTATATTCCCTGATCAACAGATCGGGAGTCAATTTGGGTCAGCATGATTATCTTCTTCTCATAGATGCCGATGACACTCTCTGGGAGAGCGCCCTGTTCTTCCAGAGGACCGAGGAGGATTTCATTAACCTGATGTCCGCTCTGGGAGTTTCCGCAGACGATGTGAGAGGGACGGTCCACCGAAGGGATGTTGAGAGGCTGTCCGTAACGGGCTACGGCGCCGAGCCCTATATGGATACGCTGGACTCCATTCTGAGGGAGTACGTTCCGGAACCCCCGAACTGGGCGGTGACTTCTCTTGAGGATATGAGGAAATGCCTTCTGGGTCACCCCGTCGTACTGACTCCGGGGGCGGTCGGGACCTTGAAGGCCATCTCCGTTATGCCCTTCTACTCCGTTGTCTACACGATGGGCGAGGAGGTCCACCAGAGGGACAAGTTCCAAAGGTCGGGTCTTAACGCGATAGTGGATGAGTTAACAATAGTGCCTGAAAAAACTGTGGATTCCCTTCGCGAGATACTCCGACTAAGGGGATTCGCTCCGGAACGTACAATACTGGTGGGGAACAGCCCCAGGTCGGATATCAACCCGGCGACGGCCCTGGGTCTATCCGCCGTATTCCTTCAGCGTGAACTCACATGGTCCCTGGAACATGAGGAGTTCTCGCATCCGCATATGGTCGTTGAGATAAATGACTTCAACGAGCTCCTGACGGTGCTCGACAATTTTTTGGACAAGGATGCGTCAATGACGGGCAGGCAATCGTCAGCATCCGAATGGAGGTGCCGGCAATGAACCTGATGGAGGCCCTGGATCCCGAACTCATAGTATTCTCTCCCGATCTCACCGACAAGGAGGATGTGCTGAGGAAGATATCTTCGATGGTGGCGGGAAAAGACCTTGTGGGCAGCACGACCGTGGACGAGATCTACAATGCCTTCCTGAAGCGGGAATCCCTGGGTTCCACCGGCTTCGGTCACGGCGTCGCCATTCCCCATTGCAGGATCACGGGTGCCGGGGGTTTCCTGGCGGGCATGATCACCACTCCGAAGGGAATAGACTTCGATTCCATTGATGGAGAGAACGTGAGGATATTCCCCTTCGTAGTGGGACCCGAATCCGAGCCGAAGGAATATCTGAAACTCCTCTCCTCCATAGCCCAGATGCTCAGGAGCGAGACGGTGAGAAACCAGATACTGTCACTCGCTTCGTCCGAAGAGGTATACAAGTTCCTCAAGGAGCAGACCCGGGTGGAGGATACGGCGCCGTCGCGCAGGCCCGGCATGAAGATGATGCACGTCTTCGTGCAGAACGAGGATCTTTTCGACGATATACTTCAGATATTCACCGGTTCCGATTCGGTCTCCGCCATGGTCATCGAAGCCCATGAATCAACCGATTACCTGATGAAGGGGCCTTTCTTCGCTGGTTTCTGGGACACCAGCGTGCAGCAGTTCAACCGCCTGATAATAGCGGTCATCAGGGACGAGCTTGTGAATGGAGTGGTCAGGAGCATCGAGTACGCCTGCGGCAAGCTGGCCGACAGGGACGATGTGCTGGTAACCGTGACGGACCTGCATTACACACTCGGCTCTCTGAGCATATAGGTGCCGGTGATCTGATGGACAGTATCCCGATACTCGTGATAATCGGGGCTGCCACCGTAGCGGCCCTTTACTCCGGGAAGACCGTGCGAAAGGCGGGACTGCCGTCCCTTCTGGGTTACATGATACTGGGCGTTATCGTCGGCTCCTCGGTACTGTCGCTCATCGGGGAGACGGATCTTGTCAGCCTGCAGTTCGTTACGGAGATCGCCCTGGGTTTCGTAGCCTTCACCATCGGCGCCGAGCTCAATTTCAGGGTCCTGAAGCGCCTTGGCTCCGGTATAATCCTGATAATCCTGGCCGAGTCCTTCGCGGCATTCATAATAGTGTTCCTTTCCATCTACCTGCTCTACGGAGACCTTCCCCTTGCGCTTCTGTTCGGTGCTCTGGCCCCGGCCAGCGCTCCCGCCGGAACGGTGGCGGTCATTCAGGAATACAAGGCCAGGGGTAACCTCACAAAGGCACTGTACGCAGTAGTAGGATTCGATGACGGCCTTGCGGTGATCATCTTCGGCTTTGCCGCCGCCCTGTCCATCAGGATGCTTCAGGCGGAGACTTCAGCGGTTACCGGCGGGCTCATGCAGGGTATACTCGAGCCTCTTGGGGAAGTGGGCCTGAGCCTGGCAATGGGTATCGCGATCGGTTTCCTGTTCTCGGCCCTTGCCAGGAGGCTGAAGCCCATCAGCGAGGCGCCGTCTCTCATCTTCGGTTTCATTGCCCTGACGGTCGGTCTGTGCCAGTGGCTGGGGATATCACTTATCCTCACCTGCATGGTTGTCGGGATGGTCCTGGCCAACACCACCTCCACCGCTTCCGTAAGGAACATCCTGGGGCAGCTCCGGGATTACATGCACCTCCTGTTCATACTCTTCTTCTTCATTGCCGGGGCTCATCTGAAGATATCGGCCCTGCCCGCCCTGGGGACGCTGGGGATCATCTACATATTCGCCAGGGCAGGCGGTCTGATGGGCGGAGCCTGGCTGGGAGCGGTCGTGGGCAGGTCCGAGACCAAGATCAGGAAGTATCTCGGCCTCGGGATCCTGTCGCAGGCCGGCGTGGCCATCGGCCTGTCTCTGCTGGTCCAGCAGTTCTGCACCGAGATAGGGACCAGGCACTCCCTGGAGATAGGAGCGGTGGTGATAACGACCATTACCGCCACCAGCATCATCTTCGAGATCGTGGGTCCGATCTGCGCGAAGTACGCCCTCAGCAGGGCCGGGGAGATCCCGGCGGAGAAGGAGGACTGACACCCGTGCCATGAACCTCCATATGACCACCATCCTGCTGGTAGGGATCGCGGTCTCCCTTGGGCTCTATACAGGGAAACTGGTAAGGAGGGCGGGTCTTCCCTCCCTCATAGGCTACATGCTTCTGGGAGCCGTAATGGGGTCCTCGTTCCTCGACATCTTCTCCGCGGAGGTGCTTCGCGGTCTTGGCTTCATAACGGACATAGCACTGGGCTTCGTCGCTTTCAGCATAGGCTCCGAACTCAACCTGGCGGCACTCAGGAAGCTGGGCCGGGGCATCACGACCATTCTCCTGTTCGAGACCATGATCACATTCATCCTGGTGACCGCCTCGATTCTGATAATCACAGGCGACTGGCCCTTCGCCCTCATTTTCGGGGCCATGGCACCGGCAACCGCCCCTGCGGGTACCGTCGCTGTCATACAGGAATACAGGGCAAAGGGCGACCTGACCCAGGCGCTCTACGCCGTCGTCGGGTTCGATGACGGCATAGCGGTACTGATATTCGGGTTCGCAGCAGCGGTAAGCGAGTCCCTGCTGGCAGCGGAGACCGGCGGCTCATCGCACATCCTGAGGACAGCCGGTGAACCCGCTCTTGAGATACTGGCCAGCATCGCAACCGGCCTGGTCCTGGGCCTCATCTACACAAAACTAGTCTCCGTCCTGCGGTCACATGACGATATCCCGGCGCTTACATTCGGATTCGTATGCCTCTCCGTCGGCCTTGCCATCACCTTCGGGTTCTCTCCGATACTTACGCCCATGGCGGTGGGATTCGCCCTGAGCAACACTTCCATGAAGGAGACCGGTATCGTTGCGGGCAGGATGAGGTCCCTCATGCCACTGGTCTTCGTTCTGTTCTTCTTCATGGCCGGCACCCATCTCAGGATCGGATCCCTTCACGCGCTGGGTCTTGTAGGCATCACCTACATCGCAGCCAGGTCTCTGGGCAAGATAGTCGGGGCGGGACTGGGCGCCAGGGCTGGAGGGGCGTCGCCTGTGCTGAGAAAGTATCTGGGGATAGGGCTTCTGTCACAGGCCGGTGTGGCCATAGGCCTGGCAATAGCCACCGCGTCCCATTTCGGCAGACTGGGCGAGCACGGCGCCGGAATAGCCACCGCCGTCATCACAACGGTCACTGCGACCAGTGTGGTCTTCGAAATAATCGGACCCATAATGGCCAAAGTGGCTTTGAGAAAGGCGGGAGAGATACAGGAACAGGCCTGACCTGGATGGTCAGGCCTGTTCCTGTTAGATCTTTCTAGAGTTTCACCAGCCTGCAGGTGGCAATCTCATCACCCCGGGACGCCACGGCGAAGTAGACTCCCGAAGGGACAGGCGTACCCGTACCGGAAAGCCCGTTCCAGGTGAACAGCCCGGGAGCAGCTTCCGAATCAAGTACGCTTCTTCCGCTCATGTCGTATATGCGGAGCCGCACTTCCGAACCTGCGGAGATGCTGAACGCTGTGGATGACGAGAAAGGATTGCTCCCGGCCATTGACAGGGAGAGCACTTGCCCTACTTCATCAGGTCCCGATGAAATGCCCAGGGGGTCCGGAGTGCAGGCCCAGAGGTCCCACTGGAGATCGATGCCCCTTCTCCCGTAGGCGGCCCACACATCATCCCCGAGAAAGGCCAGCGAAGCATCGTCGACCGCATCCTCCTCCACAGCTGAGTAGTAGCCCTGCCACGACCCGCCGGTGAAGGTGTTGCAGTGCAGCTGAGTTGTCCCGCAGGTCCACATGGCCACTACTTCGCCGGCCTGAGAAGCTGCGATGGAAGGCCTGACACATCCATCCTGCGAGGAGACCATCTCAGGTGACGACCAGGACGAACCTGAACCGTGGGAGACAAGAATGCAGCCGCTGTCGTCCTGCCAGGCAACCCAGTACTGGCTGCCGTCCCAGGTGATGTCCGCGTACCTTCCATTGGAAGAGGGGGATGAGATCACGGTCTCGGCTCCGAAGGGACCTGAATCCGGGGCGTCGCGGAAGCAAACGACCCAGTGTCCGGCCCTGCTTGCATGATATGAAAGGCCGAATCCGTCGCTGCCTCGGGCCAGGTCAGGATACCGCTCCCCGCCGTCTTCGGAAGAGATGGTCTGTATGGTCGACCAGGACGTGCCGGTCCAGAAGACACCCTCGATATCCGTCGAGGCGTTCTGCCATTTCTGCCAGACCAGCCATGCGTACCCGTCGCCTCCGTCCATAGACGGTTCCACTTCGTAGGGATCGCCGCTGGTGAGGATGGTCTCCTCGACCCATGCCGAACCGCTCCACCTGGAGATATATATGTCGTAACCCTCGTGGTTGTTGTCCATGCTCTGCCATGCTGTCCATACGTTACCCTCACCGTCTCCTCCCACGGTGGGATGCCAGTCCCAGTACTCGTGGTTGCACACAGAAAGCGGCGGAGCCCAGGAATCACCGTCGAACCGGGTGGAGAGTATGTTGGCCCTGACAGGGTCCGAGGTCCCGCAGACTGCGAATATCTCGTCCGAATTAGGATCGTAGTAGGTATCCACCCGTCCCTGGGTGTGCAGTCCGTCGGTTATGTCGAAAGTAAGCCAGCTGTCTGAGCCGGAAACAGCACCGCCTCCGCCCAGACCGATGCGGTTCAGGCCTCCCAGCCTCGGCCTGAGAGTGGGGTCGCCAAGGAGAACAGCGCCATCCTCCATGTACATATTGTTGCCGAGCCATACCCTGAATGCCTCGCCCAGGCAGTTACCGGAGGCCAGTGTCTGGTAGTACTCCTGGAAGTCGTTGGTGTAATCGACCTTTGCCTGTGCAAGAACCGCCAGGCCGTAGGAATCGCACCAAATGTAGCTGTTGGCCAGGTTGTCGACTTCGGTCCACCTGCCGTTGGAGCAGCAG